>NZ_JBFUMG010000134.1:0-10123 GCF_054049495.1 Phyllobacterium sp. P5_D12
GCTCAATATCGTTGAAGTCCGCAAGCCGGAAACAGACGCAGTTCTCGTTGCGCAGTCGATCGCGCAGCAGCTGGAACGTCGTGTTGCTTTCCGCCGTGCCATGAAGCGTGCCGTTCAGTCGGCAATGCGTCTTGGTGCAGAAGGCATTCGTATCAATTGTTCGGGCCGTCTCGGCGGCGCGGAAATTGCGCGTATGGAGTGGTACCGTGAAGGCCGCGTGCCTTTGCATACCCTTCGTGCCGATATCGATTACGGAACTGCTGAAGCACACACTGCCTACGGCATTTGCGGCGTCAAGGTCTGGGTCTTCAAGGGCGAAATCCTTGAGCACGATCCAATGGCTTCCGAACGCCGCGCTGTTGAAGGTGATGCCAGCCATCAGGGTTCGGGCCGTCGCCGCGAAAACGCTTAAATAGCGTCTTTCGGAAACGAGAATTTTGGAGTAGAGAACAATGCTGCAGCCTAAGCGCACAAAGTTCCGCAAGCAGTTCAAGGGCCGTATCCACGGCGCATCGAAAGGCGGCACGGACCTTAATTTTGGTGCTTTCGGCCTGAAGGCCCTCGAGCCGAACCGCGTTACCGCGCGTGAGATCGAAGCCGCTCGCCGTGCAATTACCCGTCACATGAAACGTGCCGGTCGTGTGTGGATCCGGATTTTCCCGGATGTGCCGGTCACATCGAAGCCTACTGAAGTCCGCATGGGTAAAGGTAAGGGTTCGGTTGACTATTGGGCATCCCGTGTCGCACCAGGCCGTGTCATGTTCGAGCTCGACGGCGTTTCGGAAGAAACTGCTCGTGAAGCCCTCCGTCTCGGAGCGGCCAAGCTTTCGGTCAAGACGCGCTTTATTCAGCGCATCGCAGAATAAGGGGTGGATGTCATGAAATCCGCAGAAGTTCGGGCCTTGAGCCTCGATCAGTTGAATGAAGAGTTGGGTTCCCTGAAGAAAGAGCAGTTCAACCTGCGCTTCCAGAAGGCAACCGGCCAGTTGGAAAAAACCGCTCGCGTCCGGCAGATCCGCCGTGATATTGCGCGCATCAAGACTGTCGCCCGCCAAAAAGCGGTCGAGAGCAAGGCTTAAGGAAGAAAACCATGCCTAAACGCATTCTGCAGGGCGTTGTCGTGAGCGACAAAAACGACAAGACCGTTGTGGTCAAGGTCGAGCGGCGCTATTCGCACCCGCTCCTCCAGAAGACTGTGCGCCAGTCCAAGAAGTACAAGGCGCACGATGAGAGCAACCAGTTCAAGGTTGGCGATATGGTTTCCATCGAGGAATCCAAGCCGATTTCGAAAGACAAATGCTGGGTTGTCGTAACCGACGCCCCCGCAACTTAATACTAACGATCTGTATGTAAGACGCAGCAATCGCGAGGGGCAAGGAAAGCCCAGTCCGGTTGAACAAGAAGAAGGCGGCTAGTCATGATTCAGATGCAAACAAACCTCGACGTCGCGGATAATTCCGGCGCACGTCGTGTCATGTGCATCAAGGTGCTGGGCGGCTCGAAGCGGAAATATGCTTCGGTCGGCGACATTATTGTCGTTTCGATCAAGGAAGCAATTCCGCGCGGCCGCGTGAAAAAGGGTGACGTGATGAAGGCGGTGGTTGTTCGTACCGCCAAGGACATCCGTCGCGCAGATGGTAGCGTTATTCGTTTCGACAAGAACGCTGCTGTCCTGATCGACAACAAGAAAGAGCCTATCGGCACCCGTATCTTCGGACCGGTTCCGCGCGAACTTCGCGCAAAGAGCCACATGAAGATCATCTCGCTGGCTCCAGAAGTATTGTAAGGAGCAGACGATGCAGAAGATCCGTAAAGGCGACCGCGTTGTCGTTCTAGCTGGTAAGGACAAGGGCCGTACCGGCGAAGTAATCAAAGTTTTGCCGAAGGACGAGCAGGCGCTCGTTCGCGGCGTTAATCTTGTAAAGCGTCACCAGAAGCAGACACAGACCCAGGAAGCCGGCATCATTTCGAAAGAAGCGCCGCTCCATCTGTCGAACATTGCTATCGCCGACAAGGATGGAAAGCCGACCCGCGTTGGCTTCAAGATCCTCGAGGACGGCAAGAAGGTACGTGTAGCAAAGCGTTCAGGAGATCTGATCGATGGCTGATGCAAAGATCGAACCCCGTCTGAAGAAGCAGTACCTGGAAGTGGTACGTAAGGCGCTTCTCGAGGAGTTCAAATACGACAACGAGATGCAGATCCCGCGCATCACCAAAGTTGTTCTCAACATGGGTGTGGGCGAGRCAACTGCCGACTCCAAGAAGCCAACTGTCGCAGCTGAAGATCTGGCATTGATTGCCGGCCAGAAGGCGGTTATTACCCGTGCGCGCAATTCGATCGCAACCTTCAAGGTTCGTGAGAATATGCCGATCGGAACGAAGGTCACCCTTCGCAAAGAGCGCATGTATGAATTCATCGATCGCCTGATCAACATCGCGCTTCCGCGCGTTCGAGATTTCCGCGGTCTGAACCCGAAGAGCTTTGATGGTCGTGGCAACTTCGCCATGGGCATCAAGGAGCACATTGTGTTCCCGGAAATCAACTACGACAAGGTTGATCAGATCTGGGGCATGGACATCATCGTTTGTACGACTGCAAAAACGGATGATGAAGCACGCGCTCTCCTGCGCGCCTTCAACTTCCCTTTCCGCCAGTAACGGCAAGCGTAGCGAGGTATTTGAAATGGCAAAGACGAGCGCAGTCGAAAAGAACAAGCGCCGCGGTCTTCTGGTAAAGCGTTTCGCTGCAAAGCGTTCGCGCCTGAAGGCTGTCGTGATGAATCAGTCGCTTCCTCTGGATGAGCGCTTCCGCGCCACCATCCAGCTGGCAGAGCTGCCACGCAATTCCGCCAAGGTTCGTATTCGCAACCGTTGCGAAGTTTCGGGCCGTCCGCGCGGTTATTACCGCAAGATCAAAATGTCGCGTATCGCATTGCGCCAGCTGGGTTCGCTCGGCCAGGTGCCTGGCATCGTGAAGTCGAGCTGGTAAGGGAGAAGACAGATGTCTATGACAGATCCTCTCGGCGATATGCTGACGCGTATCCGTAACGCAACCATGCGCAAGAAGGGCAAGGTTTCGACCCCGGCCTCCAAGCTGCGCGCCCGCGTTCTGGATGTTCTACAGGCTGAAGGCTATATCCGCGGATACAGCCAGGTTGATTTCGACAACGGCAAGTCCGAGATCGAAATCGAACTGAAGTATTTTGAGAACGTGCCGGTGATCCGCGAGATCACCCGTATTTCGAAGCCTGGCCGTCGCGTTTACGTTTCGGTCAAGTCGATCCCGCAGGTTGCGAACGGACTTGGTATTTCGATCCTGTCGACGCCGAAGGGCGTCATGGCAGACCACGAGGCACGTGAACAGAATGTCGGCGGCGAACTGCTCTGCCGTATATTCTAAGCACCGGCTTGAAAAGGTTTGAAAAATGTCTCGTATCGGTAAAAAACCAGTGGCAGTCCCGCAAGGCGTAACAGCCAGCGTAGACGGCCAGACCATCAAGGCCAAAGGCCCGAAGGGTGAACTCAGCTTCGTCGCCAATGACGATGTTGTAGTCAAGTTCGAAGACGGTGCTGTCAGCGTTAGTCCGCGTGACAGCACCAAGGTTGCTCGTTCGAAGTGGGGCATGAGCCGCACCATGGTCGTCAACATCTTCACAGGTGTTAAGGACGGCTTCGAAAAGCGCCTGGAAATCAGCGGCGTCGGCTATCGTGCGGCAATGCAGGGCAAGAACCTGCAGCTGTCGCTCGGCTTCAGCCATGAAGTTGTCTACAAGGTGCCGGAAGGCATCACTGTTGCCGTTCCGAAGCCGACGGAAATCGTCGTGACCGGTATCGACAAGCAGCAGGTTGGCCAGGTCGCAGCCGAGATTCGCGAATATCGGAGCCCGGAGCCTTACAAGGGCAAGGGCGTGAAATATGCGGGCGAGAAGATCGTTCGTAAAGAAGGTAAGAAGAAGTAAGGAATTCGTGTCATGGCATCGCCGAAAGAAATCATTCAGCGTCGCGCTTCGCGTGTTCGCCGCCAGCTCAAGGCGGTTGCCGGTGACCGTCCGCGGCTCAGCGTCCACCGTTCTTMGAAGAATATCTATGCGCAGGTCATCGACGATGCGCGTGGTCATACAATTGCATCCGCATCCACTCTCGAAGCTGACCTTAAGGGCCAGTTGAAGACCGGTGCAGATTCGGACGCAGCGGCATTGATCGGCAAGCTCGTTGCAGAGCGTGCTGTTAAAGCCGGCATCAAGGAAGTTGTCTTCGATCGTGGCGCCTACATTTACCACGGCCGTGTCAAGGCACTTGCTGAAGCTGCCCGTGAAGCAGGTCTTAGTTTCTAAGACGAGCTTTTAAGGCAAAAGTTTCGAAGTCCGGAACTGCAGGGGCTCGCCTCTTGCAAGCCGGACTTCGATAGCGCATAAGCCCCCCTGAACCGGACGGTTTGCGGGAATTCTGCGCAACAAGGACCGTTACTGCGGCCTATGTGGATCCAAGTGGATGCACGGCACGGTAAAATCATTCGTGCTACCGGAAAAGAAAAAGGAATTAGGAGCATGGCACAGGAAAAGAGAAGCCGCGAAGATCGCGGCCGCAACGAAGAGCGCGATAGCGAATTCGTTGACAAGCTCGTACACATCAACCGCGTCGCCAAGGTCRTCAAGGGCGGCCGGCGTTTCGGCTTTGCTGCTCTCGTCGTTGTCGGCGATCAGAAGGGCCGCGTTGGTTTCGGTCATGGCAAGGCACGCGAAGTGCCGGAAGCTATCCGCAAGGCAACTGAGTCCGCCAAGCGCGAAATGATTTTCGTGCCGCTGCGTTCGGGCCGTACCCTTCATCACGATGTTGAAGGCCGTCATGGCGCCGGCAAGGTTCTGCTTCGTGCAGCCACAGCTGGTACAGGTATCATCGCCGGTGGTCCAATGCGCGCCGTCTTCGAGACGCTTGGCGTACAGGACGTTGTTGCCAAGTCGCTCGGTTCGTCGAACCCATACAACATGGTTCGCGCGACATTCGATGCCTTGAAGCACCAGATGCACCCGAAGGACATCGCTGCCCAGCGCGGTATCAAGTATTCGACACTGCAGGCTCGCCGCCGCGATGTGGTCGGTTCGGAAGAATAGGCCATAATTGGCGCAGCAGGGCAGGGCCACTGGCTCCTGCTCACTGTAGAGACTAAAGGACAAAGTCATGGTTGAGAAGAAGAAGGGTAAGACGGTTACGGTCGAACAGATCGGCAGCCCTATCCGCCGTCCGGCAGAGCAGCGCGCAACGCTGATCGGCCTGGGCCTCAATAAGATGCATCGCCGCCGTACGCTTGAAGATACGCCTTCAATTCGCGGCATGATTGCAAAGGTTCAACATCTCGTCCGCGTCGTGGACGAGGCTTGATACCGGAGATTAGACAAATGAAACTCAATGATCTGAGTGAAAATCCAGGCGCCACCAAGGCACGCAAGCGTGTTGGCCGTGGTATCGGTTCCGGTTCCGGCAAGACTGCCGGCCGCGGTGTCAAGGGACAGAAGTCGCGTTCGGGCGTTGCCATCAACGGTTTCGAAGGCGGACAGATGCCACTTTACCGCCGCTTGCCAAAGCGCGGCTTCACCAACATCTTTTCGAAGAACTTCAACACCGTTTCGGTTGGCCGTATCCAGGCTGCTATCGATGCCAAGAAGCTCGATGCGAAGGCAACGGTTACGCTCGATACTCTGAAGGCTGCCGGCATCATTCGCCGCGCCAAGGATGGCGTGCGTCTCTTGTCCGACGGCGAGATCAAGACTGCTGTGACCTTCGAGGTTGCCGGTGCATCCAAGGCTGCGATCGAAAAGATTGAAAAGGCCGGCGGTACCGTCAAGCTTCCAGCTGCTCCTGCAGCTGCTGAATAAAATGACTATACAAGCGGCGATCTTCGTGATCGCCGCTTGTACCTTCTCTTAAGGGCACATATCTGGGTAAGACCGTTGATTCCCGATATCGGGGCCAGGACGGCGCTCTAACGGGCACAGACCGGAGACTATAATGGCTTCAGCCGCTGAACAGCTCGCGTCAAATCTCAATTTCTCTGCTTTCTCGAAGGCCGATGAGCTCAAAAAGCGCATCTGGTTTACGCTTGGCGCATTGCTGGTCTACCGGCTCGGAACCTATATCCCGCTACCGGGTATCAACCTTGCCGCCTACGCCCAGGCCTTCAACCACCAGTCGCAGGGCATTCTCGGCATGTTCAACATGTTCGCCGGCGGCGCTGTTGCGCGCATGGCGATCTTTGCACTCGGCATCATGCCCTATATTTCGGCTTCGATTATCGTCCAGCTGATGACGTCGGTCGTTCCGGCGCTTGAACAGCTGAAAAAAGATGGCGAGCAGGGCCGCAAGGTCATCAATCAATATACGCGCTATGGCACCGTGCTTCTGGCAACGGTTCAGGCTTACGCGATTGCCGCGGGCCTACAGGGCAGTCAGGGTATCGTTACCAATCCCGGACCGTTCTTTATGTTCTCGACGGTGATCACGCTTGTCGGCGGCACGATGTTCCTGATGTGGCTGGGCGAGCAGATTACCGCACGCGGCATCGGCAATGGTATCTCGCTGATCATCTTCTCCGGCATCGTCGCCAATCTGCCGCAAGCCATTTCGGGTACTCTGGAACTCGGCCGGACAGGTGCGCTGTCGACTGGCGTGATCCTGGCGATCATCGTTCTGACCATTGCCGTCATCGGCATCATCGTTTTCGTCGAGCGTGCACAGCGCCGCCTTCTGATCCAGTATCCGAAGCGCCAGGTCGGCAATCGCATGTTCCAGGGCGATACGTCGCATCTGCCGCTGAAGCTGAACACCGCCGGCGTTATTCCGCCGATCTTCGCCTCTTCGCTGCTGCTGTTGCCAGCTACCATTGCCGGCTTCGCGCAGAGCCATCAGATGCCAGCCTGGGCAACGACCATCCTGTCGTCGCTCGGTCATGGCCAGCCTGCCTATATGGCGCTCTATGCAGCGATGATCGTTTTCTTCGCCTTCTTCTATACGGCGCTTGTCTTCAATCCGAAGGACACGGCCGACCAGTTGAAGAAGCATTCGGGTTTCATCCCCGGCATTCGCCCCGGCGAACGTACGGCCGAGTATATCGATTATGTTCTAACGCGTGTCACAGTTCTCGGTGCAATCTACCTCGTCGTCATCTGCATGCTGCCTGAGTTCCTGATTTCATGGGCCGGTGTTCCTTTCTATCTCGGCGGTACATCGCTGTTGATTGTCGTGAGCGTTACGCTCGATACGGTTGCACAGATCCAGGGACATCTGATTGCGCACCAGTATGAAGGGCTGATCAAGAAGTCGAAGCTCCGGGGAGGGAAACGCAACAGATGAGATTAATACTTCTCGGACCACCGGGGGCAGGTAAGGGAACTCAGTCTCAGCGCTTGGTAGAAAAATTTGGTGTACCGCAGCTCTCCACGGGGGACATGCTGCGTGACGCAGTGAAGGCCGGAACCGACGTCGGTTTGCGTGCCAAGGCTGTCATGGATGCCGGCAAGCTGGTGTCCGACGAGATCGTCAACGCGATCGTTTCGGAACGCATCGATCAGCCGGATGCGGTCAACGGGTTTATCCTCGACGGTTATCCGAGAACGTTGATCCAGGCAGACGCGGTCGAGCAAATGCTGGCCGACAAGGGTCTCGAACTCGATTGCGTGATCGAGCTTGAAGTCGATGACAACGTCCTCGTCGAGCGTATATCCGGCCGCTATTCCTGCGCGAAGTGCGGCACCGGATATCATGACACCAACAAGAAGCCGCATGTGGCAGGTGTTTGCGACAAATGCGGTTCGACGGAATTCAAGCGCCGTCCGGACGACAACGCCGAAACGGTGCGCACGCGCCTCGAGGCATACTACAAGCAGACCTCACCGCTGATTGGCTACTACTATGCCAAGGGCAAGTTGAGGAAGGTCGATGGCATGGCTGACATGGACGACGTCACCGCATCTATCGAAAAAATTCTGTCGGATTTATAAGTCTGACATAATTTCATCGAAGGAGTTGACTTTTCACGGCGATTCCTTCAAGTACGGCGCAAATTCGCTTGGGAATATAAAGCGGTCGGCGCCGATCCGGTAAGAGAGGTTCGGGGCTGATCGTTTGTGTTTGTCCCCGAATATAATTTTCATCCCGTCATCTGGCTGCCGCATTGGCCATCCAGCTCTGCCGGTTAACAAGGAGAACAGGCGTGGCTCGTATTGCTGGCGTCAACATCCCGACGAACAAGCGCGTTGTAATCGCGCTTCAGTACATTCACGGGATTGGTCAAAAGTTTGCACAGGAAATCGTCGAGAAAGTCGGCATTCCTGCAGAGCGTCGCGTCAATCAGTTGACCGATGCGGAAGTCTTGCAGATTCGTGAAACAATCGATCGCGATTACCATGTTGAAGGTGATCTGCGCCGTGAAGTTTCCATGAACATCAAGCGTCTGATGGATCTGGGCTGCTACCGCGGCCTGCGTCATCGCCGCTCGCTTCCGGTTCGCGGTCAGCGTACGCATACCAATGCGCGTACCCGCAAGGGTCCTGCCAAGGCAATTGCCGGCAAGAAGAAGTAAGATTTTCCGGCGCGGTTCGCTGCGCCGGTTTCGCCTTTTGGGGCGAACAAGTGCTGGTTTCGCACTTTAACTGAAACCGCGGTGTAGCCTCTGGAAATACGGAGGCGTCGAGATCAACTGAAAGGACTACCATGGCCAAAGAAGCCACGCGCGTTCGCCGTCGCGAGCGCAAGAATATTTCGTCGGGCGTTGCCCACGTCAATTCGACATTCAACAATACGATGATCACCATCACGGATGCACAGGGCAATGCGATTGCCTGGTCTTCCGCCGGTGCACAGGGCTTCAAGGGCTCACGCAAGTCCACGCCGTTCGCAGCCCAGATGGCTGCTGAAGATTGTGCCAAGAAGGCGCAGGAACATGGCATGCGCTCGCTCGAAGTCGAGGTTTGCGGACCGGGCTCCGGCCGTGAGTCGGCTCTGCGCGCACTGCAGGCTGCCGGTTTCACGATTACATCGATCCGCGATGTAACGCCGATCCCGCACAATGGCTGCCGCCCGCGCAAGCGTCGCCGCGTATAATTTTATTGCGACAAGCATAGGCCGCAAGAGCTGGCTTTCAGCTCCTCTGCGGTTTCCACGCCTCAATGCCACGATTGGATGGTGGTAAAGGCAAGGATGAAGGAAAAATAGATGATCCAGAAGAACTGGCAAGAATTGATCAAGCCGAACAAGGTCGAGTTCCAGACCTCCGGCTCGAAGACCAAGGCAACGGTCGTCGCTGAGCCGCTGGAACGCGGCTATGGCTTGACCCTCGGCAACGCCTTGCGCCGTGTGCTCCTGTCCTCGCTGCGCGGCGCTGCCGTGACAGCTGTACAGATCGACGGCGTTCTGCATGAATTCTCGTCGATCCCAGGTGTGCGTGAAGACGTGACGGACATCGTCCTCAACATCAAGGAAATCGCTATCCACATGGAGAGCGATGGACCCAAGCGCATGGTCGTCCGCAAGGAAGGCCCGGGCGTTGTGACAGCTGGCGATATCCAGACGGTTGGCGATATCGAGATCCTCAATCCGGATCACGTTATCTGCACGCTCGATGAAGGCGCTGAAATCCGCATGGAATTCACCGTCAACACCGGCAAGGGTTACGTKCCGGCYGACCGCAACCGYGCMGAAGACGCKCCGATCGGCYTGATCCCGGTCGAYAGCCTKTAYTCGCCGGTCCGCAAGGTATCCTACAAGATCGAGAACACCCGCGAGGGCCAGGTTCTCGATTATGACAAGCTGATCCTSWCGATCGAGACCGATGGTTCGATCWCCGGYGAAGATGCCGTTGCCTATGCAGCGCGTATTCTCCAGGACCAGCTGGCGATCTTCGTCAACTTTGACGAGCCGCAGAAGGAAGTTCAGCAGGAACAGGTTACCGAACTCGCGTTTAATCCTGCACTGCTCAAGAAGGTCGATGAACTCGAACTTTCGGTTCGTTCGGCAAATTGCCTGAAGAATGATAACATCGTCTACATTGGCGATCTCATCCAGAAGACAGAAGCAGAGATGCTGCGCACACCGAACTTCGGCCGCAAGTCACTGAACGAAATCAAGGAAG
>NZ_JBFUMG010000135.1:0-10089 GCF_054049495.1 Phyllobacterium sp. P5_D12
GCCCCGCAAAGAGTGCAATGATCAGAATTAGAGCAGCAGCGCGCGTATTCATGGCGTCCTCGTGGCGAGCGCAACTGCGACAGAGTAAAGATCATCGGGTGTGACGAAAAGTTCAATCGCGAGACGCAGACCAACCGCCAGAACCAGCATGGCCAGCAGCGCACGCAATTGTTCGCCGCGCAATTTCTGGCCGATGCGAGCGCCATATTGGGCGCCGATCACCCCCCCAGTCATCAAAAGCATCGCCAGTACGATATCGACTGACTGATTGGTCGTTGCCTGCATGACAGTTGTGAAGGCTGTGACGAAAACGATCTGATAGAGGGACGTACCAATGACCACATTCGTCGGTACCTTCAATAGGTAAATCATCGCGGGAACCATGATAAACCCGCCGCCGACACCCATGATCGAGGAGAGAAACCCTATGGCTCCGCCGAGCACCAAAACGGGGATGATGCTCACATAGATCTTCGAGGCGCGGAACCGCATCTTGAAGGGCAGCCGGTGTACCCAATTATGCTGGCCCGGCTTTTTGAGATTGGAGAGCTGGCCAGCTCTCGTCCTTCGCATGGCCTGAAGGCTCTCATACAACATCAGACCGCCAACGGTGCTAAGAAAGATGACATAGAGAAGCGACACTATGAGATCGAGCTGGCCAAGTTCGCGCAACAGAACAAAGACATAAATACCGACGCCTGCACCGGCGATGCCACCTACAACCAGCAACGAACCTAGCTTGACGTCGAGTGTGCCGCGTTTGAAATGGGTAAGAGCCCCGCTGAATGACGAAGCAATGACCTGGTTTGCGCCAGTAGCGACCGCAACAGCAGGTGGAATATTATAAAATATGAGAAGCGGCGTTATCAAAAAACCGCCGCCAACGCCAAACATACCCGATAAAAATCCTACCGCCGCGCCCATAAAAAATAGCACGAAGACATTGACCGAAATCTCGGCGATAGGCAGGTAAATACCCAATGCGAACCCCAAACCCATTGTGGTGTCAGGACACCGTCGTAACACCACAATGACAGCAATTCTTTAAGGTTTCTTGCCCGCTTGCCGGGCTCAAGTCAAATTCTGACTGAGGCCCCTAATACATTGCGGTTTAAACGCGAATCCCTGTGTCGCAATAGCATTGTTATAATGGTTTTAAGAGAGAAACTTATCCCCTTGGCAAGGTCAGCCATTCTTCCTGAGTAAATTGTGAACCAGATCCTTGTCGATATTGCCGGTGGGCTTGAGCCCATTGTCCTTCTGGAACGCCATGATCGCGTCGCGTGTTTTAGAGCCGATTTTACCGTCCGAACCGCCGGCATCGTAGCCGTGCTTGTTGAGGATGAGCTGAACGTTGCGGATGGCCTTTTCCATGTCGATCGAACCGGTCGTCGTTGGGCTTTCCCGCCAATCCGCGGGCACGTTAAGGGCGTTGGCGTCGGGATTCAGCTGTTTCGGCTTCCAAAGCTCGGTGGCAGCCTTCGCGCGTTCAAGCTGCCCGGGAGACATGATCTTGGCCACGTCGTCTCGCTTCTGAGCAGCGTCCTTGTCACCGGCATTGGCCGCAATCGCGAACCATTTATAGCTCTCTTCCAGATTCTGTGGCAGGCCCACACCCTTGGCTGAAAGAATGCCAAGATTGAACTGGCTGTCCTTGACACCGAGTTCGGCTGCCTGGGTAAACCAACGTGCGGCGGCTTCGGTGTCCGGGGCTCCACCATCGGTTCCGGCGGCAAAAAGGACTGCGAGGTTGTGCATGGCGCTCGCGTTGCCTTGTTCGGCGGCAAGCTGGTAATAAGTTTTGGCTTTCGCCAGATCGCGAGTAAGACCAAGGCCCTTCTCGTAGAAGTTGCCGATACGGTATTGCGCCGGAGCGAAGCCCCGTTCTGCAGCAAGATTGTACCATTCGGCTGCTTTGGCGAAGTCATTGCTGACACCGCGCCCGTCCACATAGTTGTTACCGATTTCGAAAAGAGCCTTGCTGTCGCCGTTTGCTGCCGCATCGCGCAACGCTTGGGGTCCAGCCTCAGTCGGAATGATTGGAATAGCTGTGGTCGATGCAGCATCGATGACCGGTGCCACCGGCGTGGCGTCGATGGTGGATGGTGTTGCTTGTTGCGTGGCGATAACCGCTTCCACACTATCCGGTGCGGGCTGTGAGGCAGCCAGTTCCTTCGGTGCGCTGTTTTCGGCCGGAGTTGTAAGTTCCGGAGTCTTTCCTTGCTCTACAGGTTGTGGTGCTTTGCTTGCAACTTGTTCGGGTGGCGTAGGCTGGGCAATGGATGCCTTTTCAATTCCGTCCGCATAGTTCAGATATGCATTCTTCAGTTGCAGACCTGCAATTGCGATCATGATCGCGCCTATCGCCAAGAGAATTGGCCTGCGCTGGCGTGCAAGCAGGCTGTCCTTGGCATCGCCAGTCCTGTCCGACACAGGAGTGCGTTTCTGGCTCTCGACTTCCGAGGCTGCTGCTTGAGCAGCGCGCCGAGCGGCGGCGATGAAATCGGCCTTGCCTTCCAATGTACCGCCGGCAAGTGGCATATCCCGGCGGTCGTCGCGAACGCGCTTCAGGATAGAATTCAGATCTGGCATACCGGAGCCAGGCTCAAGCGGATGGTTGAGGATGTTCGGATCCAGATCGACTTTATCCGTCTTCTTTGCCTCCTCGACGATATCGATTTCTAAGTCCTGTGGCACCATTTCCTGTTTGCTGCGTCCCTTCAGGCCGCGGGCAAGGCTGCTGAAGAGAGATCTTTTTTCGTGGGGTCCCTCTTCCGCAACATCAGCACGCGTCGCTTCCAATGGCAGTTCCTGGCTTGTCAAGAAGATCGCCGTATCGAGAACCGGCCCGACATCTATGGGGGAATCGTAAGCCAGCGTAGCTTTCATCGCTGGCTCTTCGGGGATGATCGCGTCTTCAATCCGGCCTGCAAGGGGCCTGTGGACCGGAACCGGCCCGCTTTCGAGCGAGGCAAGACGGTCAACTATTTTGAGCAACGTATCGTGGATTGCCTCGAACGTCTTGCTGTTGCGCTCTTCGGATTTGCGCGAAAGTTTTTCCAGCGTCTTCAAGTCGGCGGCGAGTTCGCGGGCAATCATGCTATCGTGGTCGCTGCCAAAATTAGCAGTGTTGCGGATCGCCTCAGTCGCAGCGTTGCGGGCAGCCTCCACAACGAGATCACGGTTTGCCGCCATTGATTCTTCGATCGCGTCGAGGCGTGGTGGGATCGCGGACATTTCGGCGTATCGATCATTCGATTGAGCCAGATGCTCGGCCAAACCCGCAATCTGCAGTTCAAGACTACGGATGACATCGTGCGTATTCTCGGTTTGCGGCATGTTTTGCGCAATGTAGCGTGCCATGTCCTCGAAACGGGCTTCGATATTGTCGGTCAAGCGAATGTCGCTGTTCTCGCTCATCAGGTGGTGGTCGTCGAGACGGCGCGTTAGTTCTTCGAAGCGCTGATCGATCTTTTCGATGAACTCAGGATCAGCTGCTGACTGCGGTAGGGTTTCAAGCTTGTCGATGATCTGCAGAACGCGGCTTTCAAGGTCGCGGAAATCGGAGATGTTGATCGCCGCCGGTGCGGTTTGCAAATGGCGCATCATTGCCGAAAGCTGTTCAGACAAGATGTCAAGACTGATCGCAGGTGTTTTGCTCTGCTCGGTAAGTTGATCAACACGCTCGGCGAGTTCGCCCATACGCTTGAGGATCGTATCCGAGGTGCGGTCGGGCGACGCCAGTGCGGCAATGCGCGCCTCCAGGCGTTCGAAGGCATCGACTTCGATTGATTGGCCTGAGACTGGTTGCGAGGTCGCGACGATGGCGCGGCTGATCTCGTCAAGTCGTTCATCAAGCTGCTGCATGTATTTGGAAGGCAGCGAGGTGCCACTTCCAGTAGTCGAAGGGTTGCGTTGTACAAAGGCATCGAAGCGTTCATCGATTGCATCCCAGCGATCGCCAAGATTCTGCACAGATTCTTCGCGGGCCAATGTATTGACCGTGCGCTTCAATTCATCGAGGTCCCCGCGCAGCATGGAAAGATGACCCGTCTCCGCCTGGCTTGCAGAAGCTCGGTTGAACGAGCGATCACTGGGAGCGGTTGACCGGCTGAGTCTGCCAATCGTTTCGCTGTGTGGTTCCGCAGAGTTGACGGGCGCTTTGATCTCGCCTTCCATCTCCTCACGGAGCTGTTTGAGTTGAGCGGCAATTGCCGAGAGGTCATACTTATTTGAAACGGGTGCCTGGGTTGCTGCAACGTAACGGGGGGTGGTCAATTGACCGGCACGGGAGGCGAGAGCGGCAAACCGGTCGGCAATATCCTCGCTCTCCGGAAGAATCTCCTTCTTTGGCTCCATTGCACCGCGCAACTGACTTTCAAGGTCCTCGAGTGTACGGTTGAGACTGTGGAGCGACGTCGCATCACGGCGTGCGCGATTTACATTGACCTGTTCCATTAGTGACCTCTGGTTCGTCATGGACGTCTGCTCGAGTTGACGCCACACCGTGGCGGGTGAAAAACCATCGCTCTGAGGAAACGGCCAATAGCGCTGTGCGCGTCTGGGCCAAACCGGAGAGCCAGGGCTTGCGCCCCATGCGATCCGACAAGCCGTGAAAAACAAATCACACATAGACACGGTTCACCGTCATCGTGACATTGGCGAAACGTGGTAAACAACTGGTTAAGACCCTGTATGAACTGGTTCAAAAAGTATTTGGCCGGCTTAATCCAAGAACGGCGATCTGCCCCGAAAAGACGCCGCCGACCTTCAAAGTGGTGGGCACTGCGCCTAAATGCGTCGTTAAAAAGCGAACTCGAGATAATTTTGACGTTTACGCAAACGTCAAAATTTGCTAGGTTGGGCGACATCACAACGGCGCCATAACTCGTGTGCCGTTTTTGCTTTGTTTTGGAGGAAGCCTAATGCCGAGCTATCGCGCGCCTGTTGAAGACACGCTGTTCATCTTGAACGATGTTCTGGGTTTTGAACGCTACGGTAATCTACAAGGTTTTGGCGACGCATCGCCGGATATTGTTGAAGCCATCCTCAGTGAGGGCGCTAAGCTAGCCGAGAACACACTGTTCCCGGTTAACCAGATTGGTGACCAAGAAGGCTGCGTACGTCACGATGACGGTTCGGTAACGACTCCCAAGGGCTACAAACAAGCTTTTGATCAGTATCGCGAGGGTGGCTGGGTTGGCCTTGCCGTGCCGCAGGAATTTGGTGGTCAGGGTCTGCCCTACGCGCTGCATGTGGCGGCGGGTGAATATATGGCTTCTGCGAACATGGCGCTCGTCATGTATCCCGGCCTGACGCAGGGCGCGATTGCGGCTATTCTCACGCACGGCACCGACGAGCAGAAACAGGCCTATTTGCCCAAAATGACTGATGGTACGTGGACAGGCACCATGAACCTCACGGAGCCGCATTGCGGCACCGATCTCGGTCTGTTGCGCAGCAAGGCTGTGCCGAATACCGATGGTTCGTATCAGATTTCCGGCCAAAAGATTTTCATCTCTGCCGGCGAGCACGATATGGCCGAGAACATCATTCACCTGGTTCTCGCCCGTATCGAAGGCGCACCGGAAGGCACCAAGGGTATTTCGCTTTTCATCGTACCGAAGTTCAACCTGGACGAGAACGGCAATCCCGGGACGCGCAACGGCGTATCCTGCGGTTCAATCGAAGAGAAGATGGGCATCCATGGCAATTCGACTTGCGTCATGAATTATGACGAAGCGACCGGCTACCTGATCGGCGGAGAGAACAAGGGTCTGCGCGCCATGTTCACAATGATGAACGAGGCGCGCCTGGGCGTTGCACTGCAGGGTCTGTCCATCGGCGAGATTGCCTACCAGAACGCTGCCATCTATGCGCGCGACCGTATCCAGGGGCGCTCATTGACCGGGACAAAGCAGCCGGACAAGAAGGCTGATCCGATTATCGTCCACCCGGACATCCGCCGTATTCTGTTGACGATCAAATCCTTCAACGAAGCCGGTCGCGCCTTCATCCTGTGGTCGGCATTGAAATCGGATATTGC
This sequence comes from Phyllobacterium sp. P5_D12, assembly GCF_054049495.1. Taxonomy (NCBI): domain Bacteria; kingdom Pseudomonadati; phylum Pseudomonadota; class Alphaproteobacteria; order Hyphomicrobiales; family Phyllobacteriaceae; genus Phyllobacterium; species Phyllobacterium sp. P5_D12. Next base: position 6,047 of record NZ_JBFUMG010000135.1, read on the forward strand.
TCATCGCTCCGGTGACGAGGCCGAAAGACAATTGGCGGATGACATTCTCGGCCTGATGACACCGGTGTTGAAAGGTGTCCTGACCGACAAGGGCTTCGAACACGCCTGCATGGCGCAGCAGGTCTTCGGCGGCCATGGTTATATCGAAGAACATGGTATGAGCCAGTACGTACGCGATGCGCGTATCGCCATGGTCTATGAGGGTGCCAATGGCATCCAGGCATTGGATCTGGTCGGCCGCAAGCTCGGTGCAAATGGCGGACGTGCGGTCATGGCTTTCTTCAAGGAAGTCGGTGATTTCTGCGAGGAAAATCGCGGCGACGAGAAGCTGTCCTTCTTCACCAAGCATTTGAAGAAGGGCCTCAACGACTTGCAAGCGGCATCCATGTGGCTGATGCAGAACGGCATGGCGAACCCAGACAATGCGGGTGCTGCTTCGACCGACTACATGCATCTCTTCGGCCTGGTTTCGCTCGGCTACATGTGGGCGCGAATGGCCAAGGCATCGCATACCAAGCTTGCTGAAGGCGCCAGCAACAAGGCGTTCCATGAGACCAAGCTCGTCACGGGCAAGTTCTTCATGGAGCGCGTCATGCCGGAGACGTCGGCGCATCTTGCTCGCATTCAGACGGGAGCGGATACGATGATGGCGCTCGCTGCGGAAGCATTCTAAGCTACCGCACGCTCATTTCGGGCCGCGGTCTCGTGGCTCCTTTACTATTCTCGGGAGGTTTGTGATGGGTCTGCGACCGGAAGAAGTATTGGGTGTTCCAAAACCCGACTGGAAGACTGACGACGTTGTGATGCTGGAAGAGATGGCCACGAAATTTCTCGAGGCCGAGGTTCTGCCGCACTACGACCGTTTTGAGAAACAGGAAATGTTCGACCGTTCGGTCTGGGAGCTTGCCGGTGAGAACGGGCTTTTGTGCGCCTCGATGCCGGAAGAATATGGTGGGGCAGGTGGCACCTATGCGCACGAAAGCGCCATTCTTGAAGCCATCAGCCATGTCGGTGTCGACGGCTTCGGCATAGCACTGCACAATTCCATCGTTGCTCCCTATATCCTCCACTATGGGTCTGAAGAGCAAAAACAGAAATGGTTGCCGAAAATGGCGACCGGAGAGCTAATTGGCGCCATTGCCATGACTGAGCCCGGTGCGGGCTCGGACCTCCAGGGTGTAAAGACCAGTGCGAAAAGGGATGGCAATCATTATGTCATCAATGGGTCGAAGACATTCATCACCAACGGTCAACTCGCTAATTTGGTCATCGTCGTAACCAAGACCGACCCAGCGCAGGGCGCGAAAGGCACTTCGATCTTCGTCGTGGAGACTGACGGGCAGCAAGGTTTCGAACGCGGTCGCAATCTCGACAAGGTCGGGCTGAAGTCGAATGATACCTCGGAACTGTTTTTTAATGACGTCCGAGTGCCTGCGTCCAATCTGCTTGGGACGGAAGAGGGACAGGGTTTTGTCCAGCTGATGCAGCAATTGCCACAAGAACGGTTGCAGATTGGCGGGACTGCTATTGCCATGGCAGAACGCGCCATTGCGATTACATCGGACTATGTCAAGGAGCGCAAGGCTTTCGGCAAGGCCGTTATCGAGTTCCAGAACACACAGTTCAAGCTGGCCGAACTCAAGACGGAGGCCACGATCGGCCGCGTTTTCTACAATCATTGTGTCGAACGCCATGTGAATGGCGGGCTCGATCCCGTTACGGCTTCAATGGCAAAGTACTGGCTGAGCGACCTGCAAAACAAGGTGGTCGACGAATGCCTGCAGCTGCATGGCGGGTACGGCTATATGAACGAATATCCGATTGCCCGCATGTTCCGCGACGCGCGCGTCCAGCGGATCTATGGCGGCACCAATGAAATCATGAAGCTTTTGATCGCCCGCAGCCTCTGAGCTGCCGGTTCGAACAGGGAGAATGAAATGACTGAGGCATATATTTACGACCACGTCCGCACGCCGCGTGGCAGAGGCAAAAAGGACGGCAGCCTGCACGAAGTGCCTGCCGTCCGTCTCGGCGCTCATGTGCTTGAGGCGCTGCGCGACCGTAACGGCCTCGACACGGGCCTGGTCGACGACATCATCTACGGCTGTGTCGATCCTGTCGGGGAAGCTGGTGCTGTTATTCCGCGGTCGTCCGCTTTTGAAGCGGGCTATGATTTCAAGGCGCCGGGTATGCAGATCTCGCGGTTCTGCGCATCTGGACTTGACGCAGTGAATTTTGCCGCTGCCAAGATCGTGCAGGGTGCGGACGACATCGTCATCGCCGGCGGTGTTGAATCCATGTCGCGGGTCGGCATGGGGATGTCGGGTGGCGCCTGGTACATGGATCCGTCGGTCGGCCTGCCAGGCTATTTCATGCCTCAGGGCGTTTCCGCTGACCTGATCGCCACGAAATATGGCTTCACCCGCGATGATGTTGACGCTTACGCAGTTGAAAGCCAGAAGCGGGCCGGTGAGGCCTGGAAGAAAGGCTACTTCAAGAACTCGGTTCTCGAGATCAAGGACCAGAACGGCCTGACTATCCTCGATCATGACGAGCATATGCGGCCGACCACGGACATGCAGGCACTGGCTTCGCTCAATCCATCCTTCGTGATGCATGGTGAAATGGGTGGCTTCAACGCTGTCGGCATCCAGGCACATCCCGAAGTCGAGACGATTAATCACGTCCATCATGCCGGCAATTCGTCCGGTATCGTTGATGGCGCCGCAGGCGTATTGCTTGGCTCGAAGAGCGCGGGCAAGGCGATCGGCTCAAAGCCACGTGCCCGCATCCGCGCATTTGCCAATATCGGTTCGGACCCGGCGTTGATGCTGACCGGCCCAGTCGACGTAACCGAAAAGCTCTTGAAACGCGCCAAGATGAAGATTTCAGATATCGATCTCTTTGAGCTCAATGAGGCATTTGCTGCCGTGGTTCTGCGCTACATGCAGGCCTTCGAGATTCCGCGCGACAAGATCAATGTCAATGGCGGTGCCATCGCGATGGGGCATCCGCTCGGCGCGACCGGCGCCATGATCCTTGGCACCGTACTTGATGAACTAGAGCGCCGTGATCTCAATGTTGCGCTCGTTACACTGTGCATCGGTGCGGGCATGGGCACCGCAACTATCATCGAACGCGTCTGAGGAGATAAGGCAGATGAGCTATACGAACTTCAAATTTGACGTCGACGCGGACGGTATTGCACTAGTGACCTGGKATATGCCGGATAAGTCCATGAATGTCTTCACCGAAGAGGTGATGAAGGAACTCGACGCGATCGTCGATCAGGTTGCGAAGGACGAAGCAATTAAGGGCGCCGTGATCACGTCCGGCAAGGACACGTTCTCCGGCGGTGCCGACTTGACGATGCTCAAACGCATGTTCCAGCTGTTCCAGGAAGAGAAGGCGAAGGACCCCAAGAAGGCAGTCGAGCTACTCTTCGAGAACACCGGCAAGATGGGCGGCCTCTTCCGCAAGCTGGAAACCTGCGGCAAGCCTTGGGTCTCCGCGATCAATGGCACCTGTATGGGCGGTGCATTCGAAATGTCGTTAGCTTGCCACGGCCGCGTCGTTTCCGACAACCCGTCGGTGAAGATGGCCCTGCCGGAAGTCAAGGTCGGCATCTTCCCGGGCGCCGGCGGCACGCAGCGTGTTCCTCGCCTGACCAACCAGCAGGACGCCCTGCAGATGATGACGACCGGTTCCAGTCTGACGGCGTCACGCGCCAAGGCGATGGGGCTGGTGCATGAGGTCGTTCCGGCCAAGAAGCTGGTTGAGTCTGCCAAGAAGATGATCAAGGCCGGTCTGAAGCCGGTGCAGCCATGGGACGAGAAGGGCTTCAAACTCCCGGGTGGTGCTATCTATTCGCCAGCGGGCGCCAATCTCTGGCCGGCGGCAACGRCAATCCTCCGCCGTGAAACCTATGGCAATTATCCGGGCGCGGCCTCTATCCTGAAATCGGTATATGAGGGCCTGCTAGTCCCGTTCGATACAGCACTCAAGATTGAGCAGCGTTACTTCACCAAGATCCTGCAGACGAC
>NZ_JBFUMG010000136.1:0-10082 GCF_054049495.1 Phyllobacterium sp. P5_D12
GTCCGTATTGGGGCCTGATGCAGATGCTGCCCGCGACCGCACGCGGCATGGGGCATGACGGCAGCGCCAAGGATCTGCTCGATGCCGAGACCAATCTCAAATATGGCGTGAGATATCTGGCCGGGGCCTACAAGGTCGCCGATTACAATCCGGACCAGGCAGTGCGGCTTTATTCACGCGGCTATTATTTCCAGGCCAAGCGCAAGGGCATGCTGGACGTATTGGAGCCGGCATCGCCGGTCGAAACCGTTGCCGCTCCCGAACCTGCTCCGGTTGCCGGCAATACCGCGGTTGCCGCGACTATCCCGACCGCAACCCAGCCGTTCCCGCCGGCAGCTCCGGCCACCGCGCAACTCGCTTACGCGAGCGATCAAGTCGTTCTTCCCGCGATGGTCCCCTTGCCGTTCGAGCGGCCCGAAATGATCGACACCGTCATGCCGGCCACCAGCGGTGGAAGTGGTGCACAGGCCCGCGTCCCTGCCCCACTTTAAGTATTTCAGCCGCGGCAATCGCCGCCGTCAGATAGTCTTTCGCATCAGTTACAGCCTCACCTAAATCAAGGCCTTTGGCCAATCCGGCGGTTATTGCGGCGGCCAGAGTGCAGCCAGTGCCATGGTCATTGTTCGTCATGATGCGCGGGCTTGAAAAGCGCTGCATCGTGACACCGTCGAACAAAAGGTCCGTACTCATCTCGGATTTCGCATGACCGCCCTTGACCAGCACAGCCGCCGCTCCGAGCGCCAGCAGTTTCTCTGCCTGCCGGGCCATCCCGGCTTCGTCCTCTGCCATAGGCTCACCTGTCAGCAATGCTGCTTCCGGCAGATTGGGTGTCAGTACCAAAGCGCGCGGCAGAAGAAGCTGCCGCAACGCTTCAATAGCCTCTGGCTGCAACAGGCGGTCGCCCGATGTAGCGACCATAACCGGGTCCAGTACCACCTTGCGGTTCCAGTGCTCGAGCGCGTCAGCGATTGCCTCGATCGTTTCGACCACGCCGACCATGCCGATCTTGATGGCCTTAACGTCGATATCAGACAGGACAGCATCGATCTGCGCGCGGACGATGCCAGGCGAAAGATTCTCGATAGCGCTCACCCCGCGCGTATTCTGCGCGGTGATCGCCGTCAAAACACTGGTGCCATAAACGCCAAGCGCCGAGAATGTCTTTAAATCCGCCTGGACGCCTGCGCCTCCGCCGCTGTCGGAACCGGCAATCGTCAATGCAATTGCAGTCATGCCCGTTCCTTCAACGCAATATCGACCGCCGCCAGCAATGCAGCGGTCACGCGTTGCGGATCGTCCTGCCGGAAGATCGCCGAAATTACCGCCACGCCATCGGCTCCGGCAGCAATCGCAGGCGGCGTACGCGCAAGATCGATACCGGCGATTGCGCCGATCGGAAGGTCTGGCTTCACCCTGCGGATGATCGGCGCCAGACGGCTGAACCCCTCAAAGCCGATAGGTTTCAAATTGTGCTTTGCCGGTGTTTCGAACAGGCCGCCGATACAAGCGTAGTCGATATCGGCCTCGATGGCCGCCTGAGCATCTGCTTCGTTCTTTACCGTTAGGCCGATGATCGCGTCGCGTCCGAGCAGACGGCGCACATCTGCCACGAGCATGTCCTCGCGGCCGACATGCACGCCTTCGACGCCGGCGGCGAGCGCCACGTCGATACGGTCGTTGACCACCAGCGGCACCCCAGTCCCCTTCAGTGCAGCATGGATAGTTCTGGCCCGCTCGACCATAAGGCGCGTTGGCGAGTTCTTGTCACGGTACTGGATAATTGTCGCGCCACCGCGCGCGGCGCTAAGCGCAAGCTGGCCTAGGTCTCTGCCCCCGCCGATAGCATCGACATCGACAATGGCGTTCAGCCGGTAATCTACTTTTGGCATGTGTTCTCTCTTTGGGTTGAAACGTTCAGTTTAATTCCACGGCGATGTCTTCGACCTTGGGGACGCTCTTGATCAGCCCCGCATCGTGCATGAAGACACCGAACCGTTCGTAGCGGCCGCGATCGAGCGCAGCGGGCCGCTTGGCGAAGCGCGGCAGCGTGTCGATCCAGGCCTGCTTGTTCAGTGGATTATCCAGATCCGGATAGGCCTTGATGAAGAGCTGCCAGGAATCGTCCGGATGGTTGGTCAGATAGATCGCGCCCTTCTCCACCGCGCCGAGAAAGCGCTTGAGCCGGTCGTCCTTCAGCAAATCCGGGTGAGTGACGAAAATAAGCTCGTCATAGGGAGGCACGCCATGTTCTTCCGGGAAGAAGGCGAGCCCCTTGTGCCCTTCCTGCGCCATCTGCGTCAGCTCGAAATTGCGATAGGCACCCACAGTTGCATCCACCTGCCCGGAAATCAGCGAGGTGGAGAGAGCAAAGTTGACATTGATCAACTCGACATCCTTGGTCGACAGGCCTTCCGCTTTCAGCATGGCACCCAGCATCGCATCTTCAAAGCCCGCTACGGAAAAGCCAACCTTCTTGCCTTTCAAATCCTTCAAGCTTTTGATTGGCCCGTCCGCCAGCGTCATCACCGTATTGAGCGGCGTTTCGACCAGTGTGCCGAACCGGACCAGCGGCAGGCCTTCATCATGGTCAAGAAAAAGCGTGGGCTGATAGTGAATTGCGATGTCCGCCTGCTTCGCCGCAACAAGGCGTGGCGGCGCTGCCGGATCAGCCGGCGGGATCAGCTCGACATCGAGACCGGCCTCCGCGAAGTAACCCTTCTCTTTGGCGATGACCAGCGGCGCATGGTCGGGATTAACGAACCATTCGAGAAGAACAGTCAACTTGTCGGCTGCCATGGCCGGGCTGGAAAAGCCGAAGGCAGAAACGGCGAGACCGACCATGAAAATCAGGGAATGAATGCGAAACATCGAAGATCCTTTTGCATGCGATGAAATAAGGGAAATTGTCATGCCTCGCGCGCCCATGGCGTGAGCCGTCTTGCCAGCGCATCGACCAGGAAGCGCAGGACAATGGTCAGCGTGGCGAGAATGATGAGGGCAGCAAACAGCGTATCCGTCTGCATGCGCGCATTGGCCTGAAGCATGACGAAGCCGAGACCGCGCGACGAGCCAACCCATTCGCCGATGACAGCGCCGATTGGCGCGAAAACTGCGGCGACGCGCAAGCCGGAACCCAGTGCGGGTAAGGCGCTCGGCACACGCACGAGAAACAGTGTCGCGAGGGGCGATGCCTGTGTCAGTGTCGCCGCGTCGAGGAGATCCTGATTGGTGCGCTGCAGACCGTCGGCGAAGGCCGAGGCCACTGGAAAGAAGATGATGAGGCTCGCCATCACGACCTTCGAGGCAAGGCCAAAACCAAACCACAGAACCAGCAGCGGTGCGATGGCGAAAACCGGCAACGCCTGCAGCACGAGCATCAGAGGCCAGACGATCTGCCGGAAACCCGGCACAGCGCAGACGAGAAGAGCAGTAAGGATGCCTGCCAGCGCCCCAAATATCAGCCCAAGGATAATCTCCACCATCGTGATGGCCGCGTTGGTCAGCAGATAGTGCTGCTCGTCGACCAGCGTGGCAATAACCGTCAATGGTCCCGGCAGGATGAAGCGAGGCGGCGCCATCACCCAGACGATCACTTGCCAGCAAAGGACCACCGCCAGCAAAGCTGCCGCTATCTGCAAAACCAGGCGCATGGCGCTGTTCACGCCACTACCGTTTTTGCCGGAGAAATTTCAAGGAAACGGGCACAGTCTGGTCTCCATCATGATCGGAGATCCGGATATGTGCGAAGACAAGACTTGAGGTGTGCGAAGAAGGCTCAATTCCCGTTCCTACGCCGGCATAACCCGGATCAGGTTCAAGGGTCCAGCTCGACGCTATCTCAGCACTGTACAGTGCCCCCCTCGGAATGCAGTCATGATGGAGCGGCGCAAGGACAAAGTCAATTGCGCCGCTGTGGTTGTTATCGGACTAGTTTGTCAGACGGACGTTCTCGCCGTCCACGGATTTACAGGCGGCCTCTACCTGGTAGAAAAAGTCCTGTTGCGTAAAGCCACCACCATCTTCCCAAGCGTGGTCTTGCTTGCCACCGCAATTGAACAGCTCGTCCAGTGGAGGGGTTGTGCCCTTCTTCAACCGCACGCCCTCAACGAACAGATAATCGACCGTATTTGGATCGTCGGTGCGCAACGTCAGGTTATAACTGCTAGAGGAAGCGCTCGGTACGCAAAGAGTATGGTTGGGGTCCGCGGGATCGGCGGTGTACTTGTATCCAATGTCGCAGCCATCGTTTTTGACTTCCATCTTGAGATACAACTTGTCGTAATCTCCGAGATTAATGGTCGTATTGTCCGGCGGCACCTGGGTTTTGATACCCGTACCACGACCATTCTCACTGTTGGGACCACTTCTGTAGGCACTTGTGTAGGTTACAGTTCCCATCACGGTTTCCACGCCGTTCTTCACGACAACGATGGAAACCTTCTTGAAATACCAGCCGTACATGTCACCGGGAATGAATTTCGCCGTTGTAGGTTTCAATGGCGCCAAGGCCGTAGCATTCACGCCGATCGCAACCTTGTCCTGCTTTAGCAGATGCATGAACAGTGTGTTTGTCCCGCCGCTGATTGCAACGTTGACCTTTTGATCGGCCGCGGTGAATTTGATGGTAACCTTGTCCGCTGCCGCACCGAGATTAGCCTTGAGGTAGGCTTTTGCACGCGCTTCTGCCGCCGCAGAATTCGACCCGGTGAAAACCGACGCCCCAGCCAATGCGGCCGAATCTGCGGCGTTCTGTAATTTGGACCGCTCATTGCTCGCGAGGCTGTAATCCACAGCCAGTCCGGTCATCCCCATGATCGGTATGAGCAGCAATCCGAAGGTTATTGCTGTTGCCCCGCTGCGGTCCTTGAGGAAATTTCGAATTTTTTTCATTGGCCCACTCCGTCGTTACATGGACCTTTGAATCTCCGGCGTAAATTCGTGCTTAGTAAATTCATTCATATTTTCACGATCATGCTTAGGCAGCACGATTTGTATAAAATCATTGTTGGAATGGTAAAAATCCAATGAAGATTGTTAACGCTCAGGCTGGATATCCGGCCGGACGAAACCCTGGCTCGCGACGAGAAGATTGCGCGTGTATTCCTGCGTGACCTTGCGTTTCGCAAGTTCCGATGCGGTCAGCCGCTCCACCTCGGCGCCATTCTGCATGACCATCAGCCGGTCGCACATATGGGTAACCACGGCGAGATCATGGCTCACCATGAGGAAAGTCAGTTTCCGGTCGCGCCTGATCTGCTCCAGCAAGTTCAATACCTCCGCCTGAACCGACGCATCGAGGGCCGATGTGGGCTCATCGAGGAGCAGGATCGACGGTTCGAGGATAAGCGCCCGGGCAATGGCGACGCGCTGACGTTGGCCGCCCGATAGCTGGTGTGAATAGCGGAAGCGGAAGCTCGACCCCAATCCCACTTCATCCAGTGCGCGCAGGATACGCTTTTCGATATCACTGAACCCATGGATCACCAGCGGTTCCAGGAGTAATCGATCCACGGTCTGGCGCGGATGCAGCGAGCCATAAGGGTCCTGGAACACCATCTGCACTTCGCGGTAAAATGCCTTGGTGCGGGACGAACCCAGCGTCTTGCCGTTGACGGTAATCGTTCCGGCGCTGACCGGAGCGATACCTGCGACAGCACGCAGCAATGTGGATTTTCCCGAGCCGGATTCACCGACAAGACCAAAGGATTCGCCCGGCGCCACGTCGAAGCTGACACCGCGCAGGGCGAGAAAGCGGTCGAATTTCACTTCGAGCTTTTCAATGACCAATGCGTTGGACCGGGTTGGCGTCATGCGGCCCACTCCGGCTTGCGGTCGAGCACCGGCAGCGGATGCCGGTCGACACCGATCTGCGGCATGCAATTGAGCAGGCCTTGCGTGTAGGGATGCTTGGCATTGTGCAAATCGGTTGCGGCAATTTCCTCGACGATCCGCCCCGCATACATGACGATGACGCGGTCGCAGAACGATGAAACCAGCCGCAGATCGTGAGAAATGAAGATCAGGCCCATGCCGCGATCCCGCACCAGATTGTCGAGAATCCTCAGCACGTCGAGTTGCACGGTCACATCCAGCGCCGAGGTGGGCTCATCGGCGATCAGTAACTCTGGCCCGGTGATCAGCATCATGGCAATCATTGCGCGCTGACCCATGCCGCCCGAAACCTCATGCGGATGCAAATCGTAGACCCGCTCTGCATCACGGATCTGTACGGCGGCAAGCATGTCGAGCGCCCGTTTGCGTGCCTCGGCCTTGCTGACCTTCTCATGCGTCCTGAGCGTTTCGACGATCTGCCGGCCGATACTCATGACAGGATTGAGCGAATATTTCGGATCCTGCAGGATCATGGCAATGCGGTTGCCGCGAAGGCTTCGCCGCTGCTTCACCGAAGCCTCCAGCAGGTCGATGCCGTCGAAGTTGAGCTTCTGTGCAGTGATCTTCGCATGTGGCGGTGTCAGCCCCATGATGGCGCGGCCGGTCTGCGACTTGCCTGAACCGGACTCGCCGACGATGCCAAGCCGCTCGCGTCCAAGCGTGAAGGAAACGCCGCGCACCGCATCGACGGTGCCAGTACGGGTCGGAAACTGCACGCGAAGGTCCTCTACGGTCAGCATCGTGCTCATTGGTTGCTGCCCCGCGGGTCGAGCGCATCGCGCAGGCCATCGCCTAGAAGATTAAAGCCGAGGCTGACGATCAGGATGGCAAAGCCCGGTGCTGCTGCAACCCACCACTGATCCATAATGAAGCGACGGCCGGAAGCGATCATCGCGCCCCATTCCGGCAATGGCGGCTGTGCACCGAGGCCAAGAAAGCCAAGCCCGGCGGCAGTCAGGATGATTCCCGCCATGTCTAGCGTTACGCGCACTATCAGCGAAGAGAGACACAGCGGCATGATGTGACGCAGCACAATCCGAATCGGCGACGCACCCATCAACCGCACCGCAGCGATGTAGTCGGAGTTGCGCACGGTCAGCGTTTCAGCGCGCGCGATACGCGCATAGGGCGGCCACGAAGTGATCGCAATGGCAATGACCGCGTTCTCGATGCCGGGCCCGAGCGCGGCGACGAAGGCCAAGGCAAGAATAAGCTTGGGAAACGCCAGGAAGATATCGGTGATGCGCATCAGAATTGAATCGGTCCAGCCCCCGGCATAACCAGCGATGGTTCCAACCAGAAGCCCGATTGGTGCTGCGATGATGGCAACGAGGATGACCACATAAAGCGTCAGCCGCGAGCCATAAATCAACCGCGAAAGAATATCGCGGCCCTGGTCGTCGGTGCCAAGCAGATATTCGCCGCCCGGCGGCAACAGGCGCGCATTGCGTAAATCGCCGATCACGGGCGAATGTGGCGCAAGCACATTTGCGAAGGCGGCGACAAGCAGAAGTGCAATGATGATGCCGAGACCAACGACGGCAAGCTTGTTGCTGGCGAAGCGGCTCCAGACCAGATAGGCCCTGCCGAGCCGAGCCTGCATGCGCGATTGCGGCCGGTCGCTCATCAGCCATTCGCGGCGCGTCATGGGTCTTGCAAGGTCGGTCATCGCGCACGTGTCCGTGGGTCAAGCGCCCGATACAGGAGATCGGACAGAAGGTTGATGGCGACGAACACCGTTCCGATGATGATCGTACCTCCAAGCACCGCATTCATGTCGGCGTTCTGCAGCGAATTGGTGATGTAGAGCCCCAGCCCCGGCCATGAGAAAACCGTCTCGGTCAGCACCGAGCCTTCGAGCAATCCGGCATAGGACAGCGCGATCACAGTGACCAGTGGCACCGCGGCATTGCGCAGGGCATGGCCCCAGATGATGCGCGTTTCGGAAAGACCCTTGGCCCGCGCGGCCACGATATATTCCTGTTCCAGCTCGTTGAGCATAAATGATCGCGTCATCCGGCTGATATAGGCCAACGAAAAATAGCCGAGCAGCGAGGCGGGCAGAATGATGAAGCTGAAAATGTTGCGAAACGCTTCCCAGTTCCGCTGCAGAACCGCATCGAGCAAGTAGAAGCCGGTGATAGGCGTGAAGGTGTATTCATAGACGACGTCGATACGGCCTGGCCCCGAAGTCCAGCCGAGCTTGGCGTAGAACACGACAAGGCCGATCATTCCAAGCCAGAAGATCGGGACGGAATAGCCGATGAGGCCGATGACGCGAACGATCTGATCGATGATGCTGCCGCGTTTGACCGCAGCGAGAACGCCCAACGGCACCCCAAAAACCGCACCGATGAGCGTGCCGAATGTCGCAAGCTCCATCGTGGCGGGGAAGACGCGCCTTATGTCCTGCATCACAGGATTAGTGGTCAGAACCGAATTGCCGAAATTACCCTCCAGCACGCCCTTAACGTAGATGAAAAACTGCTCGTACAGTGGCAGATTAAGACCGAGTTCTTCGCGTACCCGTTCGACCACGTGGGCAGGCGCCCGGTCGCCAACGATGGCAAGAGCCGGATCGATTGGAATGACACGTCCGATGAAGAATGTGACGGCGATCAGCCCCAGGAACGTGATGATGCCGATCAGGATGAACCTGCCGGCGGCCCAAGCGAAGTTGGTAGCCCAGGCGCCTGAGCGCCTGGACTCCAGTTGCATGTCGGGATTGGTCAACGGTGCGAACCCCGGATCACTTCGAGATATTGAAAACGTAGTTCGTGTCGAATGACGGTCCGAGCTTGAAGCCCTTGAGGTTCGAACGATAGCCCGCAACCTCGATCTGCTGGAAAATCATGATGAAGGGGCTGGTTGCTAGAACTTTTTTCTGCAGGGCCTGATACATCTGTGCTCGTTTGGCACCATCTCGCTCGAGGAGGGCAGCCTTGGTTTCCTTGGTCAGGTCCGGCACATCCCAGGCGTTGCGCCACGCCAATGTCTTATTTGTGCCTTCGTCGGAATTGTTGGGGTTGTTGGTGAAGGTGTCCGCATTCGAGTTCGGATCCCAATAATCCACGCCCCACTGGCCGATATACATGTCATGGGTACGAGCACGATACTTGGTCAGCGTCTGCTTACCATCGCCCGGAATGATCTCCATCTTGACGCCGCCCTGAGCGAATGTCTGCTGCACGGATTCGGCAATGCCCGTCACCGGCTGATTGTTTCGTACGTCCATGGTAACGGTGAAACCATCCTTCAGGCCTGCCTTTGCGAGCAGTTCCTTGGCTTTGGCGACATCCAGCTTGTAGGGATTCTCGTCGAGTTCGCCGAGGACACCCTTCGGCAAGAATGTCTGGTGGATCTCGCCAATGCCCTTGATCAGCTTCTCGCCGATAGCGTCGTAATCGACGAGGTATTTCAGCGCCTCGCTTACGCCTGGCTTGGCAAGGTCCGCGTTTTTCTGGTTAAGGCTGATGTAATAGACGGTGCCTTTTGGCGCGTTGGTGGTCGCGATGTCACTGTTCTTGACCACCTGCTCCAGATCGTTGGGTTCTAGATTGCGGGCAATGTCGATATCGCCCTTCTCAAGCAGGAGGCGCTGCGCTGCGCTTTCCTTGACGTGTCTATAGATGACACGCATGAGAGGCGCCTTGGTGCCCCAGTAGTTGTCATTGCGTTCCAGAACGATGATTTCGTTGGCGCGCCAGTCGCGGATTTTCATCGGACCGGAACCCGCATAGGCGGTCTTCAGCCAAGCCCAGCCGAAATCATCATTGACGACATGCTCGGAAGTGAGCTTCTTGTCGACAACCGAGGCAACTGTCGCAGTCAGGCAGTTCAGGACGAAGCTCGGTGCGTAAGGCTGATCGACTGTGAACACGAAGGTCGAAGGATCGGTTGCCTTGGCCTTTTCGGTGACATTGTCGGGCTTCAGGCCAAACTGGGTCAGGATGAACGCCGGGCTCTTGTCGAGCTTGACGGCGCGTTCGAACGACCAGGCGACATCATCAGCCGTGACCGGATTACCCGACGCAAATTTCAGGCCCGGCTTCAGTTTGAAAGTATATGTCAAGCCATCATCGGAAACCGTCCAGCTTTCGGCGACATCGGCAACGACCTTCGAAGGATCGTTGATATCGAGCCGAACGAGCTTGTCATAAGTGTTGCCGTTGATTTCACCGGTAGTGAGC
>NZ_JBFUMG010000137.1:0-10034 GCF_054049495.1 Phyllobacterium sp. P5_D12
GGTCAGGATAGTTGCAGCGTCAATGAAATTTCTCGCCGGATCGCGGCCGAATTCGAGTCCAAACTGATGACAGTCCGCCAAGGCATAGAAGGCCCCGCCATAGGCCACATCGAAATTGATTTTGCCGAACCCCGGCAGCTCGATCATCTGGTCGCCAGCATAAAGAAAGGCAGGCACGCTCTCGAATGAGACACCGCCGGATTTGCCGTCGCGTATTTCGACCGATGCCACGACCATGCCGCACGGGCATTCGATGTGGACTGTCGTCACGGGCTCCACCTTCGCCACAATCCCGTAGTCGACAGCGTAGCGGCCGAGCGCCATGATGGCGTGGCCGCACATGGTGGAATAGCCTTCATTGTGCATGAACAACGCTGCCAGGTCGGCGCCGGGCAGGTTTGGCTCGACCAGAACCGCGCCATACATATCGAAATGGCCGCGTGGCTCGAAGATCACTATCTTGCGGAGGTGATCCAGCCTGTCGCGTACATAGGCACGCTTTTCGAGGATCGTGCCCTTTGGCAGTTTGGGATAGCCGCCGGTGACGATGCGCAAGGGTTCGCCGCCGGTGTGCATGTCGATAACGGTCAAGGGCTCGGCCATCAGGCGACCCCCAGCATCGCCGGTAGTCGGCGCATATCATTGAAGAGAATGCCGCCGGCAGCCGCCAGACCCTTATGGTCTGCATGGGCATCGCCGCAGTAGGAAAACACGCGCATGCCAGCGGCTATCCCTGCCTTTGTTCCGGCAACGCTGTCTTCGATGACAACAGCCTTGGACGGCTCAAAACCCATTTCCTTGGCCGCATGCAGAAACAGATCAGGAAACGGCTTGCCGCGTGCAACCATCGAGGCGCTGTAGAGCACATCTTGAAAATGCCCGATCAGACCGGTCTTGCCCAGCGTGATATGCATTTTCTCGACATTGGCCGATGAAGCAACGCAGTATGGAAGTTCCGCCTTTTTGACCGCGGTGATGACCTCTTCGATATGCGGGATGGCCTCGACGCCGTTTTCGAAGATCACCGGTATTGCCTGATACCAGCGGTCGACGAAATCGTCACCGAGCAAATAGCCTTCGGCCTCGATCTTTTCTTTCACTGCACGCATGGGCATGCCGCAGAAATCTTTGCGGACAGCCTCGAAAGTGGTTGCGTAGCCGGAAGCATCGAGCATTTTGACGAGGTGGTGATTGCCGAGTGTCTCCGTATCGACCAGAACTCCGTCACAGTCGAAGATCACCAGCTCGGGTTTTGTCATTATTTCAGATGTCCTTGTCTGCGCCCTGCGAAAAGAGTTGCTGCAATTCGCCGAAGGGCATCGCCTGTTGACTGAATTCAAAAGTGCCTTTGTCCAATATCTCACGCGCTGCATCCCGGACCGCAGCAAAAGCGAAGGTCGTCAAATACGGACCAAGCGATATACGCTTGACGCCCGCCTCTGAAAGCTGCGCAACCGTGAAGGTGGGGCCGGCCATCACGTTGACCGGCTTGGAAACCGAAGAGCAGACTTGCCGGACAAGATTGATGTCGCGGATACCCGGCGCATAGAGAACGTCGGCGCCAGCTGCTTCGAATGCCTGCATCCGCTTGATCGTGTCGTCGATATCGGGTCTACCATGCAGGAAGTTTTCAGCGCGGGCGGTAAAGACGAAATCTCCCTTCAACGCCTTCGCCGCCTCGCTCGCTGCAGCGACACGCTCGACGGCAAGCGAGAACTCATAAATGGGATTGTGATCATCCCCGGAATAGTCTTCGATCGAACAGCCGGCGAGCCCTGCAGCTTGGGCCGCGAAAATCGTTTCGCCCGCGCTGTCGGGGCTGTCACCCTTGCCCTTTTCGAGATCGGCATTCATCGGAAGGCCCGTGGCAGAAATGAGATCCTTGCAATGCTGGATCATCATGTCAAACGGCACACCGCCATCCGGAAGACCACGTGAAAACGCAAAACCCGCGCTGCTTGTCGCAAGTGCCTTGAACCCGAGCGATGCCAGGAGCATCGTCGTCCCCGGATCCCATGGATTGGGCATGAGCAAAATCCCGGGGGCTTCATGCAGCTGACGAAAAACCCTGCCCTTGTCCATGACGACCTCCAGTGCGGACGTCCTTTATGCTAGGACGTACCTGTTGAACCGAACCCTCCGGTGCCTCGAACCGTCTCGCTGGCATGCTGCCGTTCTTCGACATCAAGCTGCACGACCGGAGCAAGAATGACCTGTGCAATACGCATGCCGCGTGTCACATAGAAATCGTCATCGCCGAGATTGATCAGCAATACTTTTACCTCACCACGATAGTCGGAATCAATCGTTCCGGGGGTGTTGAGACAGGTAATTCCGTTTTTCAGCGCGAGGCCCGAACGTGGCCGGATCTGCGCCTCGAAACCTTGTGGTATTTCAAAAATCAAGCCGCTGGGCACGAGCGCTCTCCGGCCGGGCAAAAGCAGCAATGGACGGTCTTCCGGCACGGCTGCCCGAAGGTCCATGCCGGCGGAGCCTGACGTTTCGTAGGAGGGCAATTCAAGATCCAGCCCATGCGGCAACCGGATGATACCGAGAGCGGGATTCTTGTGACGAGCGGAATCGGATATTTTGGACATGAAAAGACCTTTTTCACCAGACGGCGGCCACGGTCAACTCACAAGATATGAAGGGTATGTTGTTTACACATAATACGCGCCGACCAGCTCGACAAAGAACGGCTGACAAAAGTCCCCGTGACGATCATGCAGAGCACCTAGCAATCAACCATCGACTGCGAAGCCTGCGGCTGATAGAAGGCGCGCAACCGTTCCTTCATCGAGTTTGAGCTTCCATGTCTTCTGCCGACCACCCCGTTTCCAAGCGCCGTACCTTTGCGATCATCGCACACCCTGACGCCGGTAAAACCACACTGACCGAAAAGCTGCTGCTGTTCGGCGGAGCGATCCAGCTCGCGGGTGAGGTCAAGGCCAAGAAGGACCGTATCCAGACACGCTCCGACTGGATGAATATCGAGCGCGACCGCGGTATTTCGGTGGTCACTTCGGTCATGACGTTCGAGTATCGGGATTGCATCTTCAATCTGCTGGATACGCCTGGTCACGAGGACTTCGCCGATGATACCTACCGCACGCTGACTGCCGTCGATAGCGCGGTCATGGTTATCGATGCCGCGAAGGGCATCGAAGCGCGTACGCTCAAGCTCTTCGAAGTCTGCCGCATGCGCGATATTCCAATCGTTACCTTCATCAACAAGATGGATCGTGAAAGCCGCGACCCTTACGAAATTCTTGACGAGATCGAGCAGAAACTTGCGCTGGACACCGCGCCTATCACCTGGCCCATTGGCCGCGCCAAGAGCTTTGCCGGAACCTACAATCTGCAGAACAACACGGTGCGCCGGCGCGACGAGGAAGAGGTGCCGACGCCGGTCAATGGCCCGGAATCCTCCGCGGCGTCCGGTCTTTTGCCGGAAAACGAGCGTCAGGCCTGGATCGACGAGGTGACGCTGGCGCGAGACGCCTGCAATCCGTTCGATCTGCAGGCTTTCCAGGAGGGTCATCTTACTCCTGTGTATTTCGGTTCGGCGCTGCGTAATTACGGCGTGCGTGATCTGATCGAAGCCTTCTGCGATTATGGCCCCAGCCCGCGCGCGCAGGATGCGGATACGCGCAAGGTCGAGGCAACCGAAGACAAGATGACCGGCTTCGTCTTCAAGATTCAGGCGAACATGGATCCCAACCATCGCGACCGCATCGCCTTCCTGCGCGTCTGCTCGGGCAAGCTGTCACGCGGCATRAAAGCCAAGCTGGTGCGCACAGGCAAACCGATGAGCTTGTCTGCGCCGCAGTTCTTTTTCGCGCGCAGCCGCCAGATCGCCGATGAGGCGTGGGCCGGCGATGTGGTCGGTATTCCCAATCACGGGACGCTGCGTATCGGCGACACGCTGACGGAGGGCGAGGACCTTCTGTTCCGCGGCGTGCCCAACTTTGCGCCGGAAATCCTGCGTCGCGTGCGTCTCGATGATGCGATGAAAGCAAAGAAGCTGCGCGAGGCCCTGCAGCAGATGGCGGAGGAGGGCGTGGTCCAGCTCTTCCTGCCGGATGACGGCTCGCCCGCTATCGTCGGCGTTGTCGGCGCCCTGCAGATTGATGTTCTTACCGAGCGGTTGAAGGTGGAGTATACGCTCCCCGTTGGCTTCGAACCTGCCCGTTTTACTGTCGCGCGCTGGATTTCCGCGGACGATCCGGCAGAGTTGCAGCGATTCATCAATTCACATCGTGCCGATATCGCACATGATCTCGACAATGATCCGGTGTTTCTCGCCCAGAATACGTTTTCGCTGTCTTACGAAGCGGAACGCTGGAAGGCGATCCGCTTCGCCGCGATCAAGGATTATCAGGTTCGCGACAAGGCGGCGTAGCTCCCGATCAATCCCGCAGTTCGCGCCGTAATATCTTGCCTACATTGCTCTTCGGCAGCTCATCGCGAAACTCCACGATGCGCGGGCGTTTATAGTTGGTCAGTCGTTCGGCACAGAAAGCTTTCACAACCTCCTCGGTCAGCGCCGGATCCTTGCGAACGATAAAGAGTTTGACGATCTCTCCCGAATGCTCGTTTGGCACGCCGATAGCCGCCGCTTCGCGTATGCCCGCGTGCTCCATCGCCACTTCCTCAATCTCGTTCGGATAGACGTTGAAGCCCGAGACCAGGATCATGTCCTTCTTGCGGTCGACGATCTTGGTATAGCCGCGCTCATCCATGTAGCCCATATCGCCGGAACGGAAAAAACCGTCGGAGGTCATCGCCTTCTCAGTTTCGTCAGGGCGGTTCCAGTAGCCTGCCATGACCTGCGGACCGCGGATGCAGATCTCGCCGACTTCCATCAATGGGAGCTCCTTGCCGTCATCGTCGCGGATGGAGAAATCCGTTGAGGGGAGCGGCAGTCCAATCGTGCCAGAGAATTCGGTTGCATCGAGTCGGTTTGCCGAAGCCACCGGGGAAGTCTCCGACAGGCCATAGCCTTCTGTGATCAGGCAGCCCGTTACTTCCTTCCATCGCTCGGCTACCGGCTTCTGCACCGCCATGCCACCGCCAAGCGATAGGATCATTTCCTTGAAGTCGAGCTTGCGGAATTCTTCATTATTGAGAAGGCCGTTGAACAGCGTGTTTAGCCCCGGGAAAATGTGGAACTTGTGCTTCTGCAGCTCTTTGACAAAGCCGGGAATATCGCGGGGATTTGGAATGAGCACGTTCAGCGCACCTTGATCGATGCCCATCATTGCGTTCACTGTCAGAGCGAAAATGTGATAAAGCGGYAGCGCGCAAATGTAGACGATGTCCTTTGGGCGTCCTTTCACGCGAAACCCGACATCGCACCACAGGCGCATTTGTGCGACATTGGAAACGATATTGCTGTGTGTAAGGATTGCGCCTTTGGAAATGCCGGTGGTGCCGCCGGTATATTGCAGGAAGGCGACGTCAGCCCCTTTTACTTCAACGGGTTTCAGCTTCTGAGCTGCACCTTGAGCGAGTGCCGTCTTGAATGGCGTATGGCCCGGCAAAGACCATGCGGGCACCATCTTCTTGACGCGCCGCACGACGAGATTCACCAGATGGCCCTTCAGGCCCAGCATATCGCCCATCGCCGCTACGATCACGTGCTGAACAGGCGTCTTGGTGACCACTTTTGCGAGCGTTGAGGCAAAATTTTCCAGAATAATGATTGCCTTGGCGCCGCTGTCCTTCAACTGGTGTTCGAGCTCGCGAGGCGTATATAGCGGATTGATATTGACGACCGTCAGGCCCGCTCGAAGCATGGCAGCGATCATGATTGGGTATTGCAAAATATTGGGCATCATGACGGCGATGCGGTCGCCTTTGACTAGTCCGCGCGATTGTAGCCATGCAGCCATGGCGCGCGAATGGCGATTGAGATCGGCATAGGTCATGTTCTTGCCCATGCAGCTGAATGCGGGCTGGTCGGCATATTGCTTGTAAGCCCTCGCAAGCAAATCGCCAACCGACTCATATTGCGATGCAGAGATCTCCGCCGGAACACCTTCCGGATAGGATTTCACCCACAGGCGTGGCGAAGGCTTGGCGCCTGCTGCCTTGGCAGTCACGGCTTTTGGCTTTGCCACCGATTTCGCCTTGGCAGGCGTTGCTTTCGCAACCGGTTTTGCAGCGGGCTCCGCAACAACAGATTTTGTTGGAACAGCTGCTGCCTTCGCACGGGCAGTTCTCGGTTTCGCTGGGACTTTTACCGGAGTGTCGGTAGCTGCATTGACAGTCACCGCCTTTGCCTTCGCCGCCGGTTTGGCCTTGGCAGGCATTGCCTTTGCCGCGACTTCAGCGAGCGCACCGGCTTTTGCTCGGGCAGGCACCTTTGCAGCGCCTGCAGTTTTTGGTCTCGCAGAGGCTTTTACCGAATTGTCCGTTGTGGGCTTCCTGACATTACCGGTTTGCTTTTTCAAAGCTGGCGCGGCGGTTTTCACCACTTTATCAACTGGCGCTTTTGCCGCCGCGTTTTTGGTTGCTTTTGCCGGTGTTGTCTCTTTCGCCACATTAACCTCCCAGTTGATTTCCTTGAAGCCTGCGCGCAGTTCTCCAAACCCGCATGCATGCTACTTAACAACGCTATCTATTGCGAGAGGCAGGTTGCTTGCAAGTATTTACCTTGACGTAAACGTAAAATGATTGTGCCTCGTCCTTTGGCGAAATCGTGCAATTCATCTCTTCGGCACTATCTGGGCACAAAGTCGCCAAGGTTCGGCTCGACAAAGCACCCGCACTTCCTCCATCCTGTTCCCGATCAAAACTGGATTCTCCGTGGAAACAATAACCATTGTCCTGCTGATGCTCCTGGCCGTGGTGGTCAGCGATTCCATCATCCGGGTCCTTCCCCTTCCAGTGCCGCTGCCGCTGGTGCAGATCGGTCTTGGAGCGGCGATCGCCTTGGTGACGAACATTCGCGTCCAGCTTGATCCGGACATCTTCTTCCTGCTGTTCCTGCCGCCTCTGCTGTTCCTTGATGGCTGGCGCATTCCCAAGGAAGGTCTCTTCCGAGACAAGGGCATTATTCTCGAAATGGCGCTTGGGCTGGTTATTTTTACTGTTATCGGGGTCGGCTTCTTCGTCCATTGGATGATCCCGTCTGTGCCCTTGCCGGTCGCCTTTGCGCTTGCCGCGATCCTTTCGCCAACCGACCCGATCGCCGTTTCCGCCATTGCGGCACGCGTGCCGATTCCATCGCGCATGATGCATGTTCTCGAAGGCGAATCGCTGCTGAACGATGCGTCCGGCCTCGTCTGCATGCGCTTTGCAGTTGCCGCCATGCTTACCGGCGCGTTTTCGCTGCAGGCAGCATTCCTGACATTCCTCTGGCTGGCCTTTGCGGGAATTGTAATCGGTGTTGGTGTCACACTTGGCGTCACAAGGGGCAAGGCATTCCTGACCCGGCATCTTGGTGAAGAGAGCGGCTCGCAAATCCTTATCAGCCTGCTTATCCCCTTTGGTGCCTATCTCCTGGCAGAACATGTACATGCCTCCGGCATTCTTGCAGCCGTCGCCGCAGGCATCACCATGAGTTATGCCGAGAACACCGGCCAGTCTCTCGCCCTGACAAGGGTAAGACGCGCGGCCGTCTGGGACACTGCACAATTTGCTGCCAACGGCGCAATTTTCGTGCTTCTCGGCGAGCAGCTTCCGGGCATATTTTCAGGTGCGGTCGACAACGTCCATCACGTGGGGAGGGCGAGCTACTGGTGGCTGCCGATCTACGTGGTGGTTATCTATGCGTCGCTGGTTGCGCTTCGCTTTGCATGGGTCTGGGTCTCGTGGCGCGTCGCCTTTCGGCGGTCTTCCAAAAGTGGACAGCCCGGCGTGAGGCCAAATTGGCAGCTCGTCGCCGCCATGTCCTTTGCCGGGGTCCGCGGTGCCATCACCCTGGCTGGTATCCTGACGCTGCCGCTTTTCCTCAACGATGGGAGCCTCTTTCCCGCCCGCGATCTCGTGATCTTCCTGGCGGCCGGCGTCATTATTCTGTCCCTCATCATGGCAAGCATCTGTCTTCCGCGCGTGCTCAAGAATATCGACCTGCCGGTCGAAGATTCCCACCAGCGGGAGGAGGACTACGCCCGTATTGCCGCCGCAGAAGCCGCGATCATGGCTATTGAAAAGGCCCAGCACGAACTCGCATCCGGCCGCGCCGACGCCGATGCTTTTACCGATGTGGCCACGCAGATCATGGAGCTTTATCGCAAGCGCATCGACGGTCGCATGCACCTGGGTGAGGAACGCGAACAGGCGGCACGAAGCGAGGAAATCGGCAAACAGCTGCACATTACCGCGCTGAAGGCAGAGCGGCAGGAAATTTACCGTCTAGTGCGGGCGCGGCGGCTGGAAAGCACCGTCGCCAGCAAAATGGTGCGCGATATAGATTTGCTCGAGGCAAGATATAGCTGACCCTAGGGCGCAGGCTCACTAACCCTATGAGTACGCGCTCTAGTGCGGCTCCTAACCCAACAAGGGTCAGTAGTCCCAGAATATCGGTACCCAACGAAAAGTATCGCCGTCGGTCGCCACATGACCGACGGATGGGAACGGCAGGTGAGTGGCCACCAGCAGTTCGCCGGTCGCCGCCAGCTCCTTCAAAAGACGGACGCGGACACGCGCCGCCTCTTCGGGATCGTGTTCGAAGCCGTTGAACCAGTCGGGATGTTCGAACCCGACCGCGAATACGGCGTCGCCGGCGAACATCAGGCGGTCGCCGCCGGACGCGAGGCGCACCACGCTATGCCCTGGGGTGTGGCCGCCGGTGCGGGTGACGACCACCCCCGGCGCAACCTCGTACTCCTCCTCGAACGTCTGCAGATTGCTACGGTACTCTTCCGCAAACCGCTTGGCGGCGGCCCGAAGCGCGTCCGGGAACCCCTCCGGCATGGAGACGTGGGAGAAATCTGGGTGCGTCCAGAACTTGACCTCGGCGGCTGCAACGTGGATCCGCAAGTCCTTACGCAGTTGGTCCTTCACCCCGTCGACGAGCAGCATGCCAATGTGGTCCATGTGCATGTGGGTAAGCACCACGTCGGTAACGGACCCAAGATCGATGCCGGCGGCCGTTAGTCGATGGGCCAGTTGCCCGGCCCGCGGCAAATTCAAGTTCGGGTCGTCTCCCAGCCCGGCGTCGATGAGGATGGTCTTGCCGCCGCTTCGAACCACGACCACATTCAGCCCCCAGTCGAGCTTATCCGTCGGCAGGAAATTGTAGTTGAGCCAAGCCGCCCGGTCGGCAGCATCGGCGTTGTGGCCCAACATCTTGCCTGGCAACGGTAGTACCCCGTCGCTGATCACCATGACGTCGATCTCGCCGATCTTCAACGCGTAGCGCGACGGAACCAACTCGTCTGGGGCCGATTTAGCGGGAAGTGAAGTGTGTTGTAGGTTCATGTTTGCCTCCTGTGTTTGCTGACCGCCGCCTTACACACGGCATCCACGAAGCTACGTTGAGGCGTGTTCGCGGTAAATTGGGGTCGAGGGGTAGGGCGAGCCATACCACGGTATAGGTCCTGCCATTCAAGTTGCGGGGCGTCGAATAACCGGGGTGGATGCCGGCGGCAGCGCCGCGGCAACAGTTTTCGAATGGCTATCGTTGGAACGGTATGTCGGAAGCGTTTTCGACTTCGAGCGTGCTATTCACTGTCTTCCAGAACAAGTTCTGCTCCCTTGGCACCTACCATCATGGCAGCGGCGTTGGTATTGCCGGAAATGATATTGGGAAATATCGAGCAGTCGATGATACGCAGGCCCTCTACGCCGTGAACCCGCAAACGCGGATCGACCACCGATTGCGCCGGATCCGGGCCCATGCGACAGGTGGAAACGGGATGGTAGACCGTGCCACTGCGCCGCCGGAAATCCGTGATCAATTCATCATCGCGCCGGCAAGCCGCGCCCGGCAGCAATTCCTCCACGATCAGCTTGGACATTGTCGGCGTTACGGCGATCTTGCGCAGGAATTTCACCGCGTCGAGCATCTCAGCCACGTCATGGTC
>NZ_JBFUMG010000138.1:0-9995 GCF_054049495.1 Phyllobacterium sp. P5_D12
ACCTTACTATACGCTGCTGCTGGCCCAGGAAGCCGGCATGACCATCTCGATCCACGCCAGCCCCGAAGAGATTGTCTTCACCGCGGCATAGCCGATCGCGCAAGTTGTCCTAAAAATTTACCATCAACCTTGGGTATTTATTCACCCAACGGCTGGTAGTCTTGGTCATGGGGACAAACGCAACTTGGCTTTTGCGGGGAGTTTTTCAATTGCTACGCTGCATGATTGTTGATGGATCTCCTGTGGTCAGGAAGGTTGCACGGAGGCTCATTGCCAACGAAACGACCGTCGTGACGACAGCCGATACCGGCTATCAGACGATTGCCGCCTGTAGCGTCGAAATGCCTGACATCATTATTCTCGACGATGCGCTATCCGACATGCCCGCGCCTGAGATCATCAGTCAGGTGCGTGCCTTGCCAGGCGGTGAGAACAGCAAGATCTATCTTTGCCTGCCCGAGGTCGACCTGAGCCGGATCATGCGTGCAAAACGTGCTGGGGCAGCCGGATATCTGCTGAAACCGTTCAATCGTGCTTCCATCGCCGAAATCTTGCCGCCGGTGCCGGTCGAGGGCTGATAGCAACATTGTTGCGACGGCTTCTAGTCGAGCTTGAATCTTACGACAAAATAGAAAAGCTCCGTTCACACGGAGCTTTTTTGTTTCTCGATAATATCTTGATCAAGCGATTTCGCGCAGATCCGATGCATCCGGCTCACGCAGCACATAGCCGCGGCCCCAGACCGTTTCGATATAGTTGATACCGCCGGATGCATTGTCGAGCTTCTTGCGCAGCTTGCAGATGAAAACGTCGATGATCTTGAGTTCCGGCTCGTCCATACCGCCGTAGAGGTGGTTGAGGAACATTTCCTTGGTGAGCGTCGTACCCTTGCGAAGCGAAAGCAGCTCCAGCATCTGATATTCCTTGCCCGTCAGGTGAACGCGCTGGCCGGTGACTTCCACCGTCTTCGCATCCAGATTGACGATAAGGTCGCCTGTGGTGATGACAGACTGGGCATGCCCCTTGGAACGGCGCACGATCGCATGGATACGGGCAACCAGTTCGTCCTTATGGAAGGGCTTGGTCATATAGTCGTCGGCGCCGAAACCGAGGCCACGAACCTTGTCCTCGATGCCGGCCATGCCGGAAAGGATCAGGATCGGTGTTTTCACCTTCGACAGACGCAGGGTCCTCAGGACTTCATAACCGGACATATCCGGCAGGTTGAGGTCGAGGAGGATGATATCGTAGTCGTAGAGCTTGCCGAGATCGACACCCTCTTCGCCCAGATCCGTCGTATAAACATTGAAGCTTTCCGACTTGAGCATCAGTTCGATGCTCTGGGCCGTTGCACTATCGTCTTCGATTAAAAGAACCCGCATATCATTCCCCTTTTCCCGCCGCTGAAATGGGTTGCCCAAGAAACCTCGATCAGGGCAATCCCGAAGTCAGGTCGCGAAACAAGCCGTTTCCATAACGTTAAGATTGCCACCGAATGGTTAACAAAATCTAATTCCGCTTTGCAAGTGTCTTTGACTCTTGAATTAAAAATCATTGGCACCGCATTGATTCATAAGGTCAACTTACCGGTCAAAAATCATAAGGCGCAGCATCAGGTTCTGGCCTTAAGCGATTCATTCGACTCGATAAAATCGCCGTCTAAAAACTTGCCGCACTGATTTACAGAGCTTTAAGTCTTAAGGCGTATGATTAATGCTGAACGTAAAGGAAAGGTTACCAGACAGGGCAACCTTTAAGTTTTTGTTTCATTTTTCCGAAGTGATTCGGGGTGAAACGGCGCCGGATGATCGATCGCCAGCGTTTTGGCAGGATCAGAGTAMCGGCTTTTGGCAGGTGTTGAGGGGGTAGTGAGTATGAAGTCGCATGAAGGTTTGGTTCGGCTGAAGCTCTTTCAGGTCAAGGAAAAGCGCCGTCAACTCGGCCAGCTTGATTTGATGATGGGCGAGTTCGAACGCATGGCTGCCGAATTGGACACGCAGATACTGTCCGAGGAAAAAAAGGCCGGCATCACCGACACCACGCATTTCGCCTATCCGACGTTTGCCAAGGCCGCCCGTCAGCGCCGCGACAACCTGTTCGATTCAATTCGCGACCTGAAAGCCCAGAAGGATGATGCCGAGGCGGCTCTTACCGAATCGGAAGCAGAACTTGCCAAAGCTGAGGCACTTGAGCAGCGCGATGGCAAGCCGCGTGATATCGAAGAGATTCCCGTCACCGACAAGCGGGCGATGATCGGATAGTCAGAAGACTTTTTGAGAAATCAGCTCCTGTGGACATAGAGTTCCCAAAAGGCCTTATCTCTGCTGAACGACGTCCGCCCATTCCTCGTGCCTCAGCGATTGAGCGCGCATGAATGGGCAAAGCGGAATGATCTTCCATCCACCCGCCCGCGCATCTTCTACCGCATGCAACGCCAGGGCCTGCCCCACACCCTGGCCACGTAACGCATCCGGCACTGCCGTATGATCAATGATGATCAGATGCGGGCTGGCGCGTGAAAACGCCATCTCGGCCTCGTGTCCCGATACCTCCGCCACATAGCGTCCGCCGCTACCCGATTCCTGTTTATCGATACTGATTTGATCTGCCATTGCTGCACCATTCGTCATGTGTAGCGCCAGCACTCAACGCTGGCGCCAATAATCAATTGTTCTTTGCCGATTTCACTTTGGTTAGGTCTGCGGCATCGCTGAGAATATGGACAGTCTCATCCAGGAGAACGTCCTTTGCGTCCTTCAGCGCCTTCTCGCTCGCTATGTCTGCGCTCAAGCTGCGCTCATTGGCCTGCAATCCGTCTTCCTGAAACACAAGATCTGCCTGTGACACGGAACCTTTGCCGTCTGCTGCCTCGCGCGCCTTCAGGCGGTTGACCTGACGCTCCCTCTCGGCACGCCGTTCGGTTTCGTTGAGTGAGATAACCCGCTTGTTGCGCAAGTCATCGAGCTCGTTCACGTCTTCAACGAGATCCTTGAAATCCTTGTCCGTTTTGGCGCGGGCGTCGTGGCGACTCTGCAGCTCCGGCAGAACCGTTTTGATATCAGCAAGGGGTTTGTAGCTCGCAGGTTTGATCTGCAGCCATGGCAGCGCATTGTCATAGCTCGACTCCCCCAGTTTCTCTTCGTCTGAGAACCCCGGCAGGACGATATCCGGCGTCACCCCGCGAAGCTGGGTGGTGCCGCCATTGATGCGGAAGAACTGTGCAACAGTCATTTTCAGCTCGCCGAATTCCGGCTTTGGGTTGCGTGCTTCCTCGTCCAAATCGACCACTGTTTGCACGGTGCCCTTGCCAAAACTCGGTTCTCCAATGATGACACCGCGGCCATAGTCTTGTATCGCGGCGGCGAAAATCTCTGAAGCCGAAGCGGAACCACGATTGATGAGCACTGCAAGCGGTCCCGTCCAGAGGGCCGTTGCGCGCTTATTGCCATTTACCCTGATCTCGCCATCTCCGTTGCGCTGCTGCAGAACTGGTCCTTTGCCTACGAAAAAGCCGGTCAGTTCGATTGCTTGCGGCAAAGAACCTCCGCCATTGTTGCGTAGATCGATAACGACACCATCGACCTTTTCTTTCTCAAGTTCTGCCAGCAGCTTGGCGACATCGCGGCTTGCGCTCCGGTAATCCTTGTCGCCGCGCCGTCGCGCATCGAAATCTTCATAGAACGTAGGCAACGAGATCACACCGATTTTCCGCGAGATATCGCCGTCCTTGACAATCTGAACGCTTTTTTTGGCCGCCTGCTTGTCCAGACTGATGTTGTCTCGCACCAGGGTGACCAGGCGATGCTTGCCGTCAAGTCCCGCATCGGATGGCAAGATATCCAGCCGTACGACGGTATCCTTCTCGCCGCGTATCAATTTCACGACGTCATTAACGCGGGTGCCGACAACGTCCACCAGCGTGCCGTCCTTGCCCTGCGCGACGCCGACAATTCTGTCGCCGACCGCCAGCTGGCCGGACAGCTGAGCCGGTCCACCCGCCACCAGCTCCCGTATGGTCGTATATTCGTCGCGCTCCTGTAGTACCGCTCCGATGCCGACGAGTGAGAGTTTCATCGAAATGTCGAAATCCGATGCCGCAGCAACACCCAGATAGTCGGTATGGGGTTCGATCGAGTTCGTGTAAGCGGTCATGAATGTCTGAAAGACATCGTCACTCTTGTATTTGTAGGCACGGGCCAGTGAGTTTCCATACCGCTTGCCAAGTGTTTCGCGTATCGTCGCCTCAGGCGTACCCGCCAGTTTCAGGCGCAGCCAATCGTTTTTCACGCGCTTGCGCCACAGGTCTTGGCTCTCCGCCATCGTTTTCGGCCAAGGTTCCTTGTCGCGGATAAGTGTGAATTCTTCGTTCTTACTGAAATCGAAACCATTCTTGAGCAATTCACGCGCGTATGTCAGGCGCTCTACGTAACGCTGCTCGTACACGTTGAAGATAGCGAACGGAATGCTCAGATCGTCGCTAAAGATAGCATCATCGATTTTGTCCCGGTTGGTCATGAACTGATCAATATCGGACTGAAGGAAAAAGAAGCGCTCCGGGTCGAGTAATTCTACATACCGGTTCATTATTTTTTCAGACAGGGCGTCGTCCAGCGGCACCTTCTTGTAGTGGTAGTATGTCAGCACCTGCGCGCTCAAATGCGCGGCCTTGGCCTGCTCCGCCTCTGGAGCGAGTGGTGGCGGGGAGCCTGTCTCCAGCGCCTGGGCCGAGGAAACAAAGGCCAGGAAAACAAGCAGCAATCCGAATTTTGTACGCATAAGGTGCATCAATCCAATGTTCGATCAAATCATCAAGAATCTAAATACTCTTGGTTACGGCCATCAGTTCGCCGGTACTATGTACCCTAACTATGGAGACCAGCCATGGGAAGCGTCAATCGGTACAAGCGAATGTGATCCGGTGTGTCTTGTCGTCGCCCATGCTTGACGGCCGCCATTGGCTTCCGCATGCATATGMGAGATTAACGTTGTTTCGGGATCAGCATGTCGACAAGATCGTTCATTCCCATCTTTCTCTTCATCGCCACATTTTCGCTGGCACTGGGGATGAGCATGCCGTTGATGAATGTCAGCAGGCTGTATTTCTTCGACGAGAACCCTTCGCTCCTGGGCATAATTCGATCGCTCTGGGCGGGCGGCGACTGGTTGCTGGCGTCTGTCGTCGGGCTCTTTTCGGTCATTCTTCCCGTCACAAAGCTCGCCGTTGCACAATTGGCGGCAGCCCAACTACCTGCTGCCGCACATGTTCTGCACCGGTGGATCGGCTTCTTGTCGAAATGGTCGATGCTGGACGTATTGCTGGTCGCTCTGGTGATTTTCGGCGCAAAGACGAGCGGTCTTGCCACAGCGATCGCCCAGCCGGGACTCTGGTTTTTCACCGCATCGGCAATTCTGTCGGCACTGGCGACGCACTTGATCGTGCGTGAAGAAACGATTGCATAAGCGAAGGGGCTGGCCTCGCGGCCAGCCCCTTCTATTCATGCACCATCATCTAATGACGATATTGCTGTATCCGGGTCGTTCTGAGACCAGCCAGTCCATGATCGGAGATCGAGGACTGYCAGGACAGGAACTCTTCCACCGTCAACGTATAGCGATGGCAAGCCTCCTCAAGACTAAGAAGACCACCGCGCACAGCGGCAACCACCTCAGCCTTGCGGCGAATAACCCAACGCCGCGTGTTCGCGGGTGGAAGATCGGCGATGGTCAGCGGGCTGCCATCCGGGCCGATTACGTATTTTACTCTCGGTCGAACAAGATCGGTCATTGTACTCTCTACACTAAACTTCAAGACCTATCGCAGCTGACATTACAGTCAGGGCTTTAATAATTGCCTAAACCTCGAGTCATTCTCTGGTAACTTCGGTTAATGGATCGGCCATATTTTCGTTAAACTTTGGCCTAACTCGCAGAATTTTCGGGTTTTTGACGCGAGCGTTATGCAAAAAACTCGTCTCAGGAAAAATTTCTCCCACGCCACTTCTCAGAGATCGTTTGGAAAGTCGCTGCGGCGAGGCATATGATGCGGTTTTTGGGGTCGCCCTTGCGACGAGCGGAGCGTACTATTGTACGTGAGCACCGGAAGCGCAGAAAATCGCGTTAGATGGCCGTCGCAGTAGAGTTTCAAACGGTCTCTTATTGGCAAGTCCGGGTCGATGCCCTATATAGAGCCGACAAAGCGCTGCGCTTATATGCCGCGACGAAAACGGATCCGCTTATGACACTGAATAATCTCGATCTGCCGGGAAAACCGGAAGACACTCGTATCGTCGTTGCCATGTCTGGCGGCGTGGATTCTTCTGTTGTGGCAGGCATCCTCAAACGCCAGGGCTATGATGTCGTTGGCGTCACCTTGCAGCTCTATGATCACGGCGCATCGACCCATCGTGCCGGTTCCTGCTGCGCCGGTCAGGATATCGAGGACGCGCGCCGCGTCTCCGAACGTCTCGGTATTCCACATTATGTACTCGACTACGAAGCACGCTTCCGCGAAGCCGTGATCGATCCCTTCGCCGCGAGCTATGTCAGCGGCGAGACGCCGATCCCCTGCGTTTCGTGCAACCAGACCGTCAAGTTTGCTGACCTGCTGCAGACCGCCCGTGATCTTGGTGCCGACGCCTTGGCGACTGGTCACTATATTCGCAGCAGTGCAAACGGAGCGCACCGTGCCCTGTTCCGTCCTGTCGATACCGACAAGGACCAGAGTTATTTCCTTTTTGCCACCACGCAGGAACAGATCGATTATCTGCGCTTCCCGCTCGGGGGTCTGACGAAGCCGGAAACCCGTGCAATCGCCGAGGAGCTTGGTCTCACTGTCGCAAACAAGCAGGACAGCCAGGACATCTGCTTCGTACCGCAGGGTAAATATTCGGACATTATTTCGAAACTGAAGCCGGAAGCGGCCAATCCGGGCGATATCGTCCATATCGACGGGCGCGTGCTCGGCCGTCATGAAGGCATTGTGCACTACACAATCGGCCAGCGCCGCGGCATTGGCGTCGCGACCGGCGATCCGCTCTATGTCGTCCATCTCGATGCGGCCAATGCCCGTGTCATAGTCGGCCCGCGCGAAGCGCTTGAAACCCGTAAGGTTTTCCTGCGCAACGTCAATTGGCTTGGTGACGACGCATTGGAAGATATTCCGGCTGGCGGCGTCGAAGTTTACGCCAAGGTTCGCTCCACCCGCCCGCCGCGCCCGGCAGTCCTGCATCATCAGGCAGGCGAGACGTGGGTCGAGCTGGTCGACGGCGAAAGCGGGATCGCGCCCGGCCAGGCCTGCGTGCTTTATTCAGACGACAGCAATACCGCCCGCGTCTTCGGCGGCGGCTTCATTGGCCGCTCCGAACGTGCCCCGCAGGCCGAAGCCATGTTGAAGCGTCTCGCCCAGCAAGGCCAGCACGCCTAGCGCCCTTATCTCTCCCCTTGTGGGAGAGAAAGCGATTTCAGCATCTTAGCTCTTGCTAAGTGCTAGAAATCGCAAGTGAGGGGATTTCGTATCGAGCGCTCAAATCCCCTCTCTTGAATTTTCTATGGATTTAGCAACGAGGCTAAATCCAAGAAAATTCTTTCTCCCCCACAAGGGGGGAGATAACTTCGTCAGGCCCCTTTTTCATGGAACTCGCGGATCGTGCCGATAATCCGGTCCTGGTCATCAGTGCTCAGATATGGATGCATGGGCAGGCACAGAATGTTCTTCGGCAAGGTTTCTGAAACCGGCAAACCGCCCGGCGCGCGCATATAATGCGCATAAGCTTCCTGCAGATGCAGCGGCTTCACATAATAAATTACCGACGGAATGCCATTTGCCTGCAGGTGTGCCTTCAATCCATCGCGATTCTTCGTCTCGATCGCATATTGCGCCCAGGCCGAGCGCGAGCCTTCCGGCATCAATGCCACTTTGACGATATCCTTGAGGCCATTGGCATAGCGCTTGGCTATCACCTGCCGTGCATCCATCTCGTCTTCAAGAATGGCGAGTTTTTCGATGAGGATCGCTGCCTGGATCGTATCGAGGCGCGAGTTCAGGCCGATACGCACATTGTCATATTGCGTCTCCCCCTTGCCGTGAAACAGCACGGAACGCAGCAAGTCAGCGAACGACGCATCATTGGTGAACATGGCGCCGCCATCGCCATAACAGCCGAGCGGCTTGGCGGGATAGAAACTCGTCGCTCCCACATCGCCGAACGCGCCACACATGGCATTGTCGCGCTTGCCACCGATAGATTGCGCCGCATCCTCGATGACGAAAAGGTTCTCACGGGCGGCGACTGCGGACAGCGACGTATAATCGGCTGCCAGCCCAAACAGATCGACAGGAATGATCGCTTTCGGCGCAAGCCTGCCTTCCGCGCGCACAGCGGCAATAGCGGCTTCGAGTTGCTTCACATCGATATTGTAGGTGTCGGGATCAACATCGACAAAAACCGGTTCTGCACCGGCCAACGCCACCACTTCGGCCGTAGCGGCAAAGGTGAAACTCGGACAGAACACCGCATCGCCGGGACCGATCCCCTTCGCCATCAGCGGAATAAGCAGCGCGTCCGTGCCATTGGCGCAGGCGACAACGTGCTCGACACCGATATATTCGGCCAGACGTTTTTCGAATTCGGCAACTTCCGGCCCCAGGATATATTTACCCTCACGCACAACCTTGGCGATTGCCGCGTCGAGTTTGCCGCTAATCCGTTCACGCTGTGCGCCGAGATCGATGAACTGCATCATTGCTCCAATCTGTCTTCCGCGAATCTGCCGCGGTCAAGCAAGTCTCTAAAGAGGCAGCGATAGGTCTGCCATAGCTTGCCGTTCAAAGTTTGTGGGGCCTTGTAACAATGGTTGCAAAAGAGAGCAATGCGGCTGAATGCTCACTCACTCTTGTTATGAGCAACAGTACCGGCCGTGAGTATCCGCAAGACGCGGATCGCTTCTTCGCCGTCCGTTTTCGGTTGCTTGCGCGTCTGGATGCTCTCGATAAAACTCTGGCACTCGCGCGTCAGCGGCATGCCCTGTGCAACCTTCACATATGTCGGCTCTTCCGTCGTCGAGGCCCACTGGCCGTCATCCTGCCAGATCGAATGCTTGTAGACGGCGAGCTTCTTGTCCCATTGCTCCATGTCGTCGAACACCGCCATCGCTTTGGTGCCGACCACGGTCAGGCGGCGTTCGCGATAAGGGTTGAGCCGCGAGGCAAACAAATGACCGCGTACATTATCCGGAAAACGCAAATGCAGATGTGCGAAATCGCTCAAATGGTCCAGCACGGCGGCACCCTCGCCGCGCACCTCCAGCGGCTCGGTTTCCGTGATCGCCAGGATCATCGACAGATCGTGCGGCGCAAGATCCCACAGCGCATCGTTCTCGGTATGGAATTTCCCAAGACCAAGCCGGTGCGAGTGGATATAGCGCACCTTGCCGAGATCGCCGGCCTTGATAAGATCGAGCAGCTTTTCGAACGCAGGATGAAACCGCAAAACATGGCCGACCATGAAAATGCGGCCATTGTCGTGCGCCGCTTTCACGGCAGCTTCCGCGTCCGGTACCGTCAAGGCGATCGGTTTCTCGACCAGCACATCCTTGCCATTGGTAACGGCACGAATAGCCGCTTCCGCATGGAACTGCGGCGGCAAGGCCATGACGATGGCATCGACATCCGGGTGGGTGAAAAGATCCTCGACCTCTATATGCAAAACGTCCTGCTCGGCGGCAAAGCCGGCAGCACGATCGCTGTTCTGGTCGGAGACGGCATAAAGAGCGCCGAGGCTCTTCAATGTACGGATATGGTTGCTCCCCCAGTAACCGCAACCCAGCACTGCAATCCGTGGAGCCATCTTTTCAGCCTTGTTCATGTCGGCATCCAATATCCGTACGACGAAACTATGACAAGTGCTGGAAGGCGTACTTCCGAGGGAATCGCCTTTCAACGTTGCATTRCTGCTGTGCGTGGTTCGACAAGCTCACCATGAGGGAGGTGAGCTGGT
>NZ_JBFUMG010000139.1:0-9895 GCF_054049495.1 Phyllobacterium sp. P5_D12
GAGTTGGTCTGCTGAAGGAGGGTTGTGGGCTCTCCAAGAACAGGAATCCGTCTGTGGCAAAGACTTCTGTTTCGCACCCCCATAACTGCTTTTTGATTATTTGCAGGGATACTACCCCTCATGATGAGCCTGTCGAACCACGCATTTGTCTAATAATGTGACTTTCCACCTTTATTTCACCTATGTCAACACGTTTCTGTGGTGATTTGTGGCTTTGATGACAAATTTGTGGGAATCGTGTGGTAATCTTGCGGGTAATTTACTCTTGGCTAGGGTTTCGGGCATGAATTCCAAACGACACGGTGAAATAAAACGTCTGCTGCAGGACGAGGGGACCATTTCGATCGCCGATCTGGCTCAAAAACTTGGCGTATCCCTGGAAACGATCCGGCGCGACGTAAAGCCCATGACCGATGAGGGCATAATCGTCAAAATCCATGGTGCCATCGGCCTGCCGCAGCATCTGGGTGAAGCGCCTTTCGAGATACGCATGCGCGAAAACGCCCCAGCCAAGCGCATGATTGCGCAATGGGTCGCGCGGACTATCCAGGACGGCGAATCCATCATGCTGGACACTGGGACGACCACGAGTTTTCTCGCGCGCGAATTGCTGCAGCACCGGAACCTGACGGTCGTAACCAATTCATCCGATATTGCCCGAACGTTGGCAACAGTGAATGGCAACAGGGTTTTCATGGCGGGCGGTGAGTTGCGCCGGGATAGCGGAGCGGCCTTCGGGGTTTCGGCCATCGAGTATGTCAATCGCTTCAGTGTCGCCCATTCTGTTATTTCGGTGGGTGCGATGGATGCGATTGGCGGCCTTACCGACTACGACCTGGACGAGGCGGAATTTGCCCGCACGGTATTGTCGCGCGGCACACGTTCAATTGCGATCACAGACGCGGCAAAATTCGGCAAGCGCGGCCTGGTCCAGGTCTGTGGTTTTGGCGGGTTCGGCGAACTGGTGACCGACCAGGAACCGCCAAACGACATCATGCAGGCACTGCATGCGGCCGGTACGGTTGTGAACATCGCGGGCAAATGAGCATGAATCGGGTGGGCATCTCACGCTGAGGTGCTAGAATCATGTCTCAACGGAGATCGACGTGATGAGGATTTTGCTGAAGAGGTCCATAGAAACGCCTCTTGGAGCGATGATTGCGATGGCGAGCGACGACGGGTTGTCATTGCTGGAGTTTCACGATCGGCCAGCCTTGCCGGTGGAGGTCGAGGAGCTCGAAAAACGCTATGGCTATTCCATTGAACCTGGCCGCAATGCCATGCTTGAGCAGATCGAGGCAGAGCTGACTGACTATTTTGCCGGCAAACTCACCGGGTTCGACACACCGCTCGTGCTGCCGGGCATGGCATATCAGCGGCAGATATGGTCGACCCTCCAGGCTATCCCCTATGGGGAAACACGCACATATGGCGGCATAGCCCTGGATCTGGGCAAGCCGGGTTCAAGCCGTGCCGTGGGTGCGGCCAATGGGCAAAACAGGGTTGCAATCGTCGTACCGTGCCACCGTGTCATTGGTGCGGATGGCTCGCTGACGGGTTATGGCGGCGGGCAGCGGCGCAAGCGCCACCTTCTCGATCTCGAACACCGGATTTTCGCCGGCATGGCCAGGCAACCAGTGTTTCATCCCATTTCGGCACAGGGAAGCTTTCTCTAGCTCTTTGTTTTTGCGCAAACCGCTTCACACTTTCCCTGGAATTGCTCTAGACGATCAAGCCCGTCGAGAACTGCGGCTCATGCAGCAGCCGGTCCAGCAGCAGCAATCCCTGTTCGAGACGCGGACGATCGGGTGCGGCGCCAAGCGAGACGCGGACCGCCTCCTCTGACGAAGTTCCGACGCTGAAGGCGGGTGCGGCCACGATGCCAAGCGCGGAACGGCGGGCAAGCGCGGCGAACTCGGCGGCTTTCCAATGTTCGGGCAGGGTCAGCCAAAGATGGTGGCCTGTAGGCTCGGCGGCGTATTGCCAATCCTTGAGAATGACCGCGGCAAGTGATTGCCGCGCGCGGCTTTCTTCCCGTATGGCGAGGGCGATCTGCTTGAGCGTGCCGCTCTCGATCCAGCTGGTCGTCAGGGCGGCCAGGAGCGGCGACGCACCCGGATTGCTGGCGCGCAGGGAAGATGTGAGCTTCAGGACATCCAGCGCTGAAGGACAGGCCACAAAGGCGACACGCAGGGCAGGCGTTGCGCATTTCGACAGTGTCGCGATGTGCCAGGTGATCTCCGGCGCCAAGGATGCAAGAGCCGGCAGCGGCTCGTCTAGAAGTTCCGCATAAGGATCRTCCTCGATAATCACGACCCCATATCGGCGCGCGATTTCGGCCATCTCTCGCCGGCGTTTGAGTGGCATGGTGGCCGTGGTCGGATTGTCGATGGATGAAACGATGTAAAGCGCCTTGGGGGCATGGTCCCGGCAGCATTGTTCGAACGCCTGAGGCAGTATGCCGAACTGATCCATGGCAAGCGGATGGAGCGTGAACCCGAGGGTTGCCGCGAAGCATTTGAGCCCTGGATAGGTATGGGCACCGGCGCAAATGGCGCCATTGGCGGCCACGAGGCTGCAAATGGCGAAGAGTGCACTTTGTGCACCGCCGGCAACCAGAATATTGTCGGGCGAGGGCGCATGGCCAAAACGCGGCATCAGCCATTGCGCGGCGGCATGCCGTGCGGCTTCGGTGCCGGCAATCTCCTGATAGGAAAGAAGCCGGCTGGAGGGTTCAACCAGCAGTGCGCCGATGCCTGCGGCAATCCGTTCAGGCAAACGGGCCTCGGCCGGTTGCGGCGGGATATTCATGCTGAGGTCAAGTTCAGCTGCCGGAGGTGCCACTCTCGGGGCAACCGCCTGTTGTTTCACGAATGTACCCGAGCCAGTTCTGGCCTCGATCAGATCGAGACGGCGCGCCTCGTTCAGCGCGCGCGTAACTGTGGTAAGATCGACGCCAAGCTGGCGCGCGATCTCCCGTTGCGGCGGCAGCGCATCGCCTGAAGTCAGCAGGCGAGCGGCGATATCGGCAGTCAAGGCATCGACGATACCTTGATGCTTGTATCTCGACGTGGCAGCGATGCGAGGCTTCCAGATGGTCATTGCGAACTCATTGTATGGCTATATACCCATACAATTACAGGCCAGATGGGATGCTGGCAAGTCAAATTGCCGCTATACAACGAATATTTCTTTCATTTCTCCTCACAAGGAGTATGTTTCCTGTAGTCAATTACCAATTGTATGGATATTTGTGTCGAAGGCCATACAGATACAATAGGGTCGAAAGGCAAGACCATGGCTCACATTGTTCATTATCATCCTACTGAAAACCCGATGAAAACCGGGATTCTGGGGCGCTGCCCGCGATGCCAGCAGGGGCACCTGTTCGATGGCTTTCTCAAACTGGCTCCGTCCTGCGAGGTTTGCGAGCTGGATTATTCCTTTGCCGATCCGGCGGACGGTCCGGCGTTCTTCGCCATGACCATCGTTGCGGTGCCCGCCCTGGTCTTCGCACTGTGGTTGCAGACGACGTATGAAGTGCCGATCTGGGTGCATCTGATCACGACGCTGCCGTTGACGCTTGTGGGTAGTCTGCTGCTTCTGCGGCCGTTGAAGGGCTGGCTGGTCTGCTCGCAATATTTCCACAAAGCGGAAGAAGGCAAGCTTGTGCGCAAGGGCGATAGCTGAGGGATTGCCCTTGCGCAATCTCGATCAGGCGTTGGCGCCGCCGTCGATGGTGAGCGATGCGCCTGTGATAAAGCGGCCTTCGTCGCCCGCAAGGAACGTTACGAGACCGGCGATATCGCTCGCCTCTCCAAACTTCGGAATCGCCATACGGGCGCGCTGGCCATCGGCGTGATCGCCATTGGCGGGGTTCATGTCCGTATCGGTCGAGCCGGGGTGGACGATGTTGGCTGTGATTTCCCTCGGGCCAAGATCACGTGCCAGCGCCTTGGTCAGCCCTATGAGGGCGGCCTTGCTGGTTGAATAGGCGATGAGGCCGGGGAAAGGCACGATCTCGGCGAGATTGCTACCGATGTTGATGATACGCCCGCCCGCGCCCATCAGCGCCGCCGCTGCTTTCGCCGCAACAAAGCTCGCGCGGACATGGATGGACATGACGCGATCGAACTCCTCGAGCGTCAATGCATCGACGGTGCCCATCGAGTAGACGCCGGCGTTGTTGACGAGAATATCCAGCCTGCCAAATTTGGCTTGAGTCTCGTTGACTGCCGCCTCGATGGCGGCTGCATCGAGATTGTCCGCCTTAATGGCGATGGCGCGACGGCCCAGCCTCTCGATTGCCTTGACGGTCTCCTCAGCCTTCGAAGCGGCACTCGTATAGGTAACGGCGATATCAGCGCCATCCTGTGCCAATTTCAGTGCAATCGCTGCGCCCATGCCGCGGCTTCCGCCGGTGATGAAGGCAACTCTATTTTCAAGACGCGACATCATGTTATCCTTTTTGTAGTGATCGATACATATTTTAATGTCACGCTTGCGAACCGGCGTCAAGTGATTTATGTATTAATCGATACAGAAAGGAAGTTCGTGATGTCTCCGAAGGGTCGTCCCCGTGCATTTGACCGCGATGCAGCGCTTGATTGTGCCATGCGCGTGTTCTGGCAGAAAGGCTATGACAGTGCTTCCATGGCGGATCTGACGCAGGCGATGCACATCAATGCGCCCAGTCTCTACGCCGCATTCGGCAGCAAGGCGGAGTTGTTCCGGGAGGCAGTCGAACTCTATACGAATAAGATCGGCCAGCGCATCAAACATTCATTGCCGACAGCAACGACTGCAAAGGAGGGCGTCGCGGATTTTCTCATGCAGACAGCCATCTCCCATACTGATCCAGGCCAGCCGCATGGTTGCATGGTGGTGATGGGCGCGCTGCACGGCGATGAGGGTCCCGGTACGCCGTCATCGCTGCTGAAGGAGCGACGTCTCGACAATGTGACACAGTTGCGCCAACGGCTGGAGCGCGCCGTGCGCGAAGGCGAACTCTCCGAGACTGTCGATATCCAGCAGGTGGCGGAATTCTACGCGACTGTACAACACGGGATGTCAATCACAGCGCGTGATGGCGCCACACTCGAGCAATTGAAGAAGACCGCCGATGCTGCCATGGCGGCCTGGGGCGGGTTGACTTCACCACATCAGATCTAACGAACGGGATCGAGCGTTACCTTGTAAA
Organism: Phyllobacterium sp. P5_D12; assembly: GCF_054049495.1. Classification (NCBI taxonomy): domain Bacteria; kingdom Pseudomonadati; phylum Pseudomonadota; class Alphaproteobacteria; order Hyphomicrobiales; family Phyllobacteriaceae; genus Phyllobacterium; species Phyllobacterium sp. P5_D12. Next base: position 5,201 of record NZ_JBFUMG010000139.1, read on the forward strand.
GTTCGGCATCCTCGCGGTCCATCAGCCTCACGGTCATCTGTTCGCTTGCCGCATCGATATCAACGAGACCGAAGAATTGCAGCCCGGCCGAGGGTGGCAGGTTCTGGCCTTGCTCGGGCGTTGGCGCCTTGATGAACTTGAGTTCCGGTCCGAAGGTCTTGTCGAGATCGTTGGGACCGAAGGTGCCGGCATGGATGGGGCCCGAAACGAATTCCCAAAACGGCTCGAAGTCCTGGAACTGCGCTTTGTCCGGATTGTAATAGTGCGCTGCCGTGTAGTGCACATCTGCTGTGAACCAGACGGTATTGCGGATACCGGCAGATTTGATGAAGCGCAGCAGATCGGCGATCTCGAGCTCCCGGCCCTTCGCTGGGCCGTTGTCGCCATTGGCGACAGCTTCCGCGCCCTTCTTTGCGGTCGCATTGTCCCACACCACCAGACCCAGCGGCATGTCCGCAGCGATGACCTTCCAGGTCGCGCGGGAATTCAACAGTTCGCGCTTCAGCCAGCGCACCTGGTTTGCGCCAAGAATGGACGATTCCGGCGTGATCGTGTCTTCCATATCCGGACCATTCGGGCCGCGATAGGAACGCAAGTCGAGAAAGAAGACGTCCAGCAGCGGGCCATAGGCGATCTTGCGATAAACGCGTCCAGGTTCAGCAGGCGTGTAGCGGATCGGGGTCATTTCGTGAAAGGCCCGCGCGGCCCGGGCCGACAGGAGCGCGATGGACTTTTCTGTGTAGCGATCGTCGGCGGTGAGGTCCTTGGAGGAAGACCAGTTGTTGAGCACTTCGTGGTCGTCCCACTGGAGGAAAGTCGGGCAGATTGCATTCAGGGCGCGGACGTGATCGTCGAGCATGTTGTATTTCCACTGACCGCGATACTCGTCCAGCGTTTCTGCCACCTTGCGCTTTTCATCGGTAATGATGCGGTTTTTCCACTTGCTCCCGTCCTTCAACGTCGTTTCTTCGACCAGGGGACCGTCGGCATAGATCGTATCGCCCGAGTGCAGGAAGAAATCGGGGGTGTGGCTGGCGACAGTCGCGTAGGTCTTCATGCCGGTCTCGTCGATACCCCAGCCTTGACCCACTGTATCGCCTGACCAGGCAAAACGGATATTGCGCTTTGCTGTCGGGGCGGTTTTGAAATGGCCTACAATCGGTTCCGAGACAGCATTGAGGTCGCTAAGATCAACTGCAGTCAGGCGGTAGAAAATATCCTGGTCCGAGACGAGATCGGTGAGCAATTGCTTTACTGCAAGGTCGCTGTCCGGGAAGGCATTGAGCGGCGGTAACGAATAGGCGTTGGCAAAGCTCTCGGTGGTGGAAACTTCGATATTAACCCGCGCTGGCCTGTCGGTTCGCGTCCAGATCATGCCCGTCGTCGCGTCGACGTCACCAGACTGAACACCATGCGTGAAAACCGGTCGCGCATTCGCGCGTGAATAGGACGGGAGGGCAAGACCTGACGTTGCGGTCAATGCAACGGCTCCTGATGAAGCGAGGAAGTTGCGGCGCGTGAACGAAGCCGATCTGCTCATAGTGTTCTCTCCGGGCTGGCTGACGCATGACCCCAAAACCGCAAAGGGCTTGGGGGAGGATTATGCGCCATTTCAAAGTGGCTGGCTGCGTCTTCTTTGCGCGGAGAACGTTTCAGTTTTTTTGCAGTTCTGTGAAGTTTGCTCAAAAACAAAAACGGGCGGCAAAAGCCACCCGTTTTGTTGTCAACAGCAGCAGCTGATGATCAGCTTGCAGCTTCTTCGGCCGGAGCTTCTTCGGCAGGGGCAGCAGCTGCTTCAGCGGCGGCAGCCTTTTCAGCCTCAGCGGCGGCAGCAGCAGCTTCCGCATCAGCAATGACCTTGGCCTTTGCATCTTCTTCAGCCTGCTTGGCCATGGCAACGCGTTCCTGTGCCTTCTTGCCCGGCAATGCCTTTTCAGGATTGCTGCGGGTGTCGCGCTTGGCGATACCGGCCTGATCGAGAAAGCGAAGAACGCGGTCCGTTGGCTGTGCGCCGTGACCGATCCAGTAGTTGATGCGGTCGGCATCAAGCTTGACGCGCTCGCCATCCTTGGGAAGCATCGGATTCCACGAACCGACGTTTTCGATGAAACGGCCATCGCGCGGCGAACGCACGTCAGCAATGACGACGTGGTAATAAGGGCGCTTCTTCGACCCTGCGCGGGCCAGACGAATTTTCAGTGACATTGGTATTCTCCTTGGTAGTTGGGTTAACCGCCGTTTTCCTTGGCGGCTGTTGTTTCGTGATGCCTGATCACTTCCTTGACGATGAAGTTCAGGAACTTCTCGGCAAAATCGGGGTCCAGATCTGAATCCAGCGCCAGCGAGCGCAGACGTTCGACCTGTAGTTTTTCACGGCCCGGGTCAGCGGGTGCGAGGCCGTTCTTCGCCTTCAAAACGCCCACTGCCTTGGTGCAGCGGAAACGTTCGGCGAGCATGTGGATCAACGCTGCATCGATATTGTCGATGGAAGCGCGCAACTGGAGCAGTTCTTTGGGGAGAGAGGAGGACGACATATTCACCCTTTCTTTTTCGGCAGTCCGGGAAGACCGCCACCAAGGCCGGGCAGACGCGGCATGCCCCCGCCCAGACCGCCTAATCCGCCCGGAAGACCACCAAGCAAGCCGCCACCCTTGCCGAAACCAGCGGCTTCCGCCTGTTTCTGCAGGGCTTCAAGCTGCTTCGGATCCATCTTGGACAGGTCGGGCATGCCCCCCATGCCGCCTAGCCCACCGAGACCCATTTTCGCGCCAAGGCCGCCCATCATCTGTTTCATCATGCCGCCTTTGCCCTTGCCGCCCATCGCCTTCATCATGTCCGCCATCTGGCGGTGCATCTTGAGAAGCTTGTTGATGTCGGCGGCATTGGTGCCGGAACCCTTGGCGATACGTTGCTTGCGTGAGTGCTTGAGCAAATCGGGATTGCCACGCTCGGCCTTGGTCATTGACGAAATGATCGCGAGCTGGCGCTTGAAGATGGAATCGTCAAGACCGGCCGCAGCCATCTGATCCTTCATCTTTCCCATGCCGGGCATCATCCCCATGATGCCGCCCATGCCACCCATCTTCTGCATCTGGCCGATCTGGTCAGCCAGATCGTTGAGATCGAACTTGCCGGACTGCATCTTCTTGGCCATCGCCGCGGCTTTTTCCGCGTCGATGTTTTCAGCAGCTTTTTCGACCAGCGAAACGATGTCGCCCATGCCGAGAATGCGGTCGGCGATGCGGCGAGGATAGAATTCCTCCAGCGCATCCATCTTTTCGCCGGTGGCGATCAGCTTGATCGGCTTGCCGGTGACAGCGCGCATGGAAAGGGCAGCACCGCCACGGCCGTCGCCATCCATACGGGTAAGAACGAGACCGGTGATGCCAACGCGCTCATCGAAGGATCGCGCAAGATTGACGGCGTCCTGGCCGGTCAGCGCATCGGCGACCAGCAGGATTTCATGCGGATTGGCCTTTTTCTTGATGTCGGCCATTTCGATCATCAATGGCTCATCGATATGGGTGCGGCCCGCCGTATCGAGAATGACCACATCATGGCCGCCGAGCTTGGCCGCTTGTACGGCGCGCGCTGCAATCTCGACGGGCGTCTGGCCAGCAATGATTGGCAGCGTGTCGACGCCGGTCTGCACACCAAGCTGGCGCAATTGTTCCTGCGCGGCGGGACGGCGCGTATCGAGAGAGGCGAGCAGCACCTTCTTCCTCGACCGCTCGGTGAGGCGCTTGCCGATCTTGCCGGTGGTGGTGGTTTTACCGGAACCCTGCAGACCAACCATCATGATGACGACGGGCGCCGGCGCGTTCAGATCAATGGTGACGCCCTCGGCGCCGAGCATGTCGATCAGCTCGTCATGGACGATCTTAACGACCATCTGGCCGGGTTTGATGCTCTTGACGATATCAGCGCCAACTGCCTTGGCACGAACCTTGTCGGTAAACGAACGGACGACATCGAGCGCGACGTCAGCTTCGATCAGGGCGCGGCGCACTTCGCGCAAGGCCGCAGCGACATCGGCATCCGACAGCGCGCCACGGCCTGTGAGGCCGTTCAAAATCGAACCAAGTCGTTCCTGTAAGCTCTCGAACATCCAGTTTTCCTTTATTCCTTCGGAGACCCATTCCCCAAAAGATAAGTACCAACCGCGCCAGGGCAAAGAGCTCAAAGCAAAATGACACCCGAGGGCGCATCGCGCTGTCGGGTGTTGACCTCCGGGATCGTCTAGACCCTTGCGGGGCCCCGGTCGGCTGCTCGGAGTTTCAAAACTCGTCGCGGATTGATGGGCGGCTTAAACAGGAAATAGAGGGTGAAGTCAAGACGCGCGGGGTCAGGCGCGTTTTTTCCGGCGTGTTACAGCGTCAGGCCGCTCATTTCGGGTCTCGAGTTGCATGAGCTTGCGCAATGCCTCGTCGATGCGGCCCTGCCAGCCACGCCCGCTTGAGCGATAATGATCGAGGACATCCGGGCTAAGGCGGATGGAGACCGGGATTTTTGTGTGGGCACTAAATGGGCGACCCGGGCGGCCTTTCGTGAATTCTTCGGTGACAAGCACGGTGTCTGGATCGTCCAATGCCGCTTTAGTAAGCGCCGCATCTTCTTCAGGAGTCAATGATGCAGCGTAAGCTTTGGCCAGGGCAACCACCTCTTCCCTAGTCCGAGGTGTATACTGCCTTTCTG
>NZ_JBFUMG010000140.1:0-9815 GCF_054049495.1 Phyllobacterium sp. P5_D12
CGGCTGCTTTCTCGGGTGCGGTATCCGGCGCACCCGCTGCGGGTGCAGGTGGTGCAGGAAGACATAGCTTCAACGGTGGCAACGCAGGTGGCGGCGGCGGGGGCGGTATCGGATTCGTGATCATCAAAGAATACTGCACGAAGTGAGGAACGAATGAAGATTTTCTGTGAAATCAAAGACGGCGCTGTCGTCAATCGCGCAGTGTTCGGTGAGGCTGGAATCCCAGACGGGTGGGATGGCCAGTGGGTTGCCAACGAAGAAGCCGATATCGGCTGGACCTATGCCAACGGTCAGTTTATCGCGCCACCTCTGCTGCCCGCCGTTGTGGAAATACCGACTGTCATATCCAGCAGGCAATTCTTCCTGCAGTTGGCCGTCTCTGGCCTCACCGATCAAGTTACTGCTTGGGTATCAGCGCAGGATCCACTCGTGCAAATAGCATTCAATAAGTCAGCTACATTCCTTCGTGCTGATGAGATGCTTCAGCAGGGGTTCTCAGGTCTCGGCTTTACGGTCGAGCAGTTGGATGGATTCTTCACTGCTGCCGCGGGGCTTTAAGTTATGATATCCACTGCAAGTTGCAAATTTGGGCTGAATTGCCCCGACACAGATCTGCCGCGTAGTTGCGCGACGCGTTTGCAACATATTAAGTGCCGACTCATGTATTGGGGAAAAGTTGCCAAACGCGCACTATTGGAATCGCTGGAGTTAATCAGGCTCGACAATCCATGGCGAACCACGGTTACGCTTGGCGTGGCGGCGTCGGTTGGCGTGCTGGGGTATATATTATCCAGCTCCCTCGATGGCTTGGTGAGGGCTGCTTACGCGGTCGGCGCAGTTGCACTCGTTGGGTTCATCCTCTTTCTGGTCAAGCTTGTCACTGTGCCGCCAAAGGTGGCTACTGAGGCAGATGCCCGCGTCAAAGAGTGGTCCCAAAAATATGAAGCGCTATCGCAACACAGCAATGACAACTTGCGTGCCCATCGCGAGCTCGCTTGGATTGCAGCGCGTTTTATAATTCATGCCATGAACGAAGCACAGAGGGGCAACTGGCACGACGCAGAAGCTGCAGATTTTCAGATATGTGAAGAGGCACTCAATCGTGTACCGTTCGAGGCTATTCGCCCAGCTCATCTAATCGAGTGTTTTGTGGAAATAAAGCATATGGTGGTTCGTGCGGCGAAGATTACAAAAGGCCATGGCGAAGACCAACAAAAAATTCAGGAAACAATTCAACGAACAAGGAGCGCTATGGGGCGCATAGACTTGGCCCTTCCAACCTCCGCGAATGATGCGGTCGAGGTCTGACGCCCATCGGAGTCTATGACTGATCGAGTTCACCCCTTTGATGGCGGTTTGCCCGCGTTAGCCAGCTTCGTGTCTAAGGCTAGCTTTCGGGCGGCTGCGCGAGCGGGATTAACGTAGAAGTGTGTAAAGCACTCCTCCAACACCTCAAGACACCATTCCGCTTCTTCCGGGTCAACGTCGATCACCTGCAGAGTTGTAACGTCAGTGATAGGATGGGCAGAAAAGTTACCAAAATTGCGAATACCATCTACCGTCGCGCGTAGGGATGGAGGAACAGCCTTTGTCGTATCGGTTTCATTGATCAGTAAATCGATCTCCTTGGCCAAATCTTTCGCAATATAATTGTGAGCCCGAAGCATGGCCTGCAGGCAGCGACGTGATAGAGCCGCTGAAGCCTTTGGGCTGATATTGAGCACGTTACACGCCTCGATATAGTCATATGCTACAGTGGATGGAACTTCCTTTGGCACAGGATCTCGATTTGTGCGCTTTGGTTCAATGGGCGACCAATTTTCAACCGCGACGGTAATCTCAAACGAATTTCTGGCCGCTAAGCCGTACTCTAACACGATCTTTTCGCATGCCGGACAGACGCTACTTCGATAATCCCAAGGACGAGCCACATTGTTCGGTCCAACAAACGGACGCTGAACCCAAGCCATATGAACCGTTACTGAACAATGTGGGCACTTCATTTAACTATCCTCTAGAAAAGCATTTTATAGACGTTGCCGGCGCTATCCTTGGCAATACCATAACCGCTCGCCGTTCCGCTGCCCGTATAGAACTCTGCATCGACCGTGGTACCGCGATTGCATGTCATGAAGGCCTGCCCCTTGTTGACGCCCGGCATAATGCCAGTTGTCACCGACGAGCCGTAGACTGCGCCACCGTATACGCTGAACAGCGATCCTGTGGTGACAGCGCCAATCCTTGGTGCAACCGACGACCAAGTGCCATTGCACATCTGACCGTCAGCGAGAGTGGCCTTGATGGGACCACTGTTATTCTCTACGCCCATCGCAACAGCCTTCACGGTCGGCAACGGCACCTGTTTAGCAAGCGGTCCTTGTATTGGATACATGTTGACATTGGCGCTCATGCAGCCCGACAGAGCGCACGCGGAAGCGAGCGCCAACATTCGTAATTTCATAGGAATTCCCCCAACCCGATGGATGCAATCTATGCGTGCGGGTGTGGAGGAATGCAAGTTGTATTAGAGCTCGGCGCGTCGGCGCGGTTTCTTTGCTGTGAGTTTGCGCAATTTCTCCATCAGTCTCGCTTCAGACAGATGCGTCTGCGGTGGCAAACCCGAGACCCCAAACGTTCCCTTCGCAGGCACACGCATCGCCTCCCATATCGCCACCAGGTCACCCTCGCTAAATAGGATGGCTCTGCCGCGTACTGAGCAGAGGCCGCGATCCTGAGCAAACTTCGCCAGTGTCCGCGGCTTCAAACGTATCTTCTCTGCTGCCTCATCAAGGGTGTAGATATTTTCCAGCGTTTCCTTGGGGCTCATCCCATAGTCCTCTCGACGAACAAACTCACGTGTGCCGGTCTTATGTTGTCTCGTGCGGCTACACGCATGATTTCCGCGATATCATTTAGGTCCTGCCCGCTGAAAAGGAGGTCTCTGCTATGGGCAGCGCAAAGACCCTGTCTGCGTGCCAGGCGCCCTAGTGCATTCGGCTTTATTCGCAGTTTTTCGGCGGCCTCGTGGAGGGTGTAGATCGTGGGTAGGGTCATTTCAGCGGGCAGATTTGATTCATCACGACGACTATTGACCGTTCAATCTGGGCGGTCAACGCCTCTGGATTATTCTTCACGTAGGAAACCAAAGCCGAATAGAAAGTCGGCATTTCGATGTTGCCCTGGTTCAAACATTGTCTTCTTTTTTGTGCTGCCTCAAGGTTCATTGGATTGTTCGTGTCAACGTATGTCAGCATTGCGCTTACGGAGCCAGCTACAAAACCTTGCATATAAACCCCATCGTTCTGAAGCAAATCTGCACCTGAAAACGCCCACGCTGGCGAGGTCAAGAAAACACTAAGAAAACCCGATAGTAACGCCTTCACAGCACATCTCCTTTCGGTCCACTCGCCGTTTAATTTACGGATGCCTATCCCTCAGTCGCACTCCTGGGCCATTCCCGTTTGGATCGATGAAGAGGATGCCTGCAGATTCAAGCGCTGATCGAACCGCGGTAACGTTGTTGATCATGCCCGTTGCATATCCTTCGCTTGCCTCCATCCTCTTCAAGGTTGGAATTGAAATCCGCGCGCTTGCAGCCAACACGCTTTGGGACATGCCCAAAAGCGACCTAGCTGCAGCTATTTGGCGGCCCGTTATGGTTGACGACTGATCCATAGGTATCAAAATTATCCAAAGGTGTTGACATTAGGATTGAAGTGATCTAAAAGTATCACATTGACCCAATTGAAGCAACCAGAGGAACATCAAATGACCCATGCAGCAGCAGTATCCCAGGAACCAGACAGATTTTCCGTAAGCGAAATGACCGGCCTTTTGGCCGGCATCAACTCCGCAATGTATCTGTGCGGAATGCCAGACGCGGCAATGAACGCACTATTCGACGCGCACGCCGCAGTCATTGACGAGTTAATTAGGACGCCTAGCGTTGATTATAGCGACGTGGAAGCCAAGGTCGCTGCAGCAAAGATCCTCGTTGAGAATCCCGATGACGGACAATGGGCTGCACAGATTGCAGCGATTGGCGCGAGTATCGGCCGCGACATGGTTCGCTTCGACGGACGCGACGTTGTTATAGCAGCACTCGCGGCCTGACCATCCGCGATACGAGGAGAACCACGTTGAACAGAAGAAGATAGCAAGCCACCACAACCACCACAGCCAACTTGGCCGGCGTACTTTCTCCAAAGGCGCCGGCTCTTTTTTGTCTGCTAACAGTTGAGGGGGCGTAGATTTGGTTTCTCAGTTGTCAGAGGCGTTGGCGGTGTGCGTACTGGATTGGCAGCAACTAAACACCAGAAGAGGAGGCGGCTATGCGCGCTGAAAATGACAATGACCCGTTTGCCCGCCTTCCGCTCTTCGCGAGCGACGCGGCGATTGCAGAGGCAATCGTAGGTAAGGCAGCCGCACCACGCTGGCTGAAGGAACGATTGCCGACGATATCAGAGAAGCCTGGCTTTCCACAGATCGACGCCTTTCACGGCGGACGTGCCGTTCCGCTCGTGCGAGTTTTTTATCAGAGCTATCTCGGGATCACAGTTGGGTCTGGCGGCATGCCTGATCGGGGGGAGGGCGAATGGAAAGGCCGAAAGCAGTAGGTCTTAAATGGATGAAGCGCGCGTCTGGTCACGCTCCCGTATGGGTTGCCGACGAGGCGGATGTTAAGCGCGGATATAGTCCAAAGACCGTCAATCTCTCATTCATGCAAGACAGTCCAGACATGCTAGTCGCCAAGTGCAATGCACTTCAGGCGGATATGCTGCTGTGGCGGACAGGATATCGCCACGACCCGCTCGCCTTCGATGGCACGCTTCGCTCACTGTTCTCGACATATCAGCGAGACGAGGAAAGCGCTTTTCACAAACTAAAACCTGGCTCGCTTGTCCCGTACAAACATTACCTTGCCAAGCTCGAGGAGCACATAGGACCGAGGCGCGTCGATTCCATAATGGGCATCGACGTTATCCGATGGCACAAAATCTGGAGTGATGGAGACAAGCACCTTGCGGCAGCAGCGACTTGCCGAGCCATCCTTGAGGCGGCAGTGCGACATGGCATCCTGCGCCGCTTTGACGGATGCATTCAACTGCGTGAAATCCTAAAGACTGCCCGCTTTGGATTGCCACAGCCAAAGCGTCGTGAGACGGTTCTTACGGCCGCGGAAGCCATTGCCGCCAGACAAGCGGCGCATGCTGCTGGTAGGCCATCCTCGGCGCTCCTATACGCTCTTGTTTATGAGACCACATTGCGTCTTTGGGACGCTGCAGGTCAATGGTGGCCTATGGAGACGGGTGGCGTCTCAGACGTGCTTGACGTGGAGGCTGGACTGAAATGGTTTGGATTGCGATGGGAGAATGTAGATGACAACCTTTTGTTGAAGTTCACACCATCGAAGACCGCAAACACGTCTGGCAAGTCGATCGCATATCCGCTGTCGAAGGCGCCTATGGTCTTGGAGGAAATGGCACACTGGACCGACGACAAGCGCATAGGACCAATGATCGTCTCGGAGGCGACCGGTCTGCCTTACAACTCTGGGGCTATAACAGACCGATGGGCTGAGGATAGGGAAGTCGCTGGTATCGATCCAAAGGCATGGGCTCGCGATCTTAGGGCTTCAGGAATCACTGAGGGCAGGGCATCTGGTGCAACAACCGACGACGCTGCAAAGGTTGCCGGCCACAGCGGAACACGCACGACATCAGCGGTTTACGATCGTGCGACAGAAGAAGCAGCAGACCGCTTCGCAGACGCTCGGTTGAAGGGCCGAGAACAGAGCGGTAACGGCAGCGGTAACGGGCGGTAACGCGTCCGTTCCAATGTCTTGATCTTTAACATTAATTAACTGATGCGACTTTAACCGCACCTTAAATCGCCGCATTTACCCTGCAACGGGGCGCTTGCAACTATTCGGGCTCATGGGGGCGGGACTTCTCATCAATGGCATCACGCGACAAGGGCAGACAGCGCATTGAGCCGGGGTTCGGTAGGGACCGCCGTTCGGGCGATGATTTGCGCGCAGATCCGGAGGACAGGCCTGTGGCAAAACGCAAGACGGCACGCAAACCCGCTAAATCGCAACGTGGCAGATCGCGCCGCGCCCGCAGCAGCGGCGGTTTTCTTGGTGCGCTGCGCCGTCTGGTCTATTGGTCATTCGTTCTGTGCATCTGGGGCGGGATAGCCTTGGCCGGCACTGTCATTTACTTCGCCGCCAAGATGCCGCAGACGACCACATGGGCCATTCCCGATCGTCCGCCCAACGTCAAGATCGTTTCGGTCGAGGGTGATCTGATTGCCAATCGCGGCGCATCTGGCGGCGAGGCGATCAGCCTGCATGACATGTCGCCATATCTTCCGGAAGCTGTCGTCGCCATCGAGGATCGCCGGTTCTATTCGCATTTTGGCGTTGATCCGATCGGCTTCACCCGTGCGATGGTGGCCAATGTCATGTCCGGACGGCTTGTCCAGGGCGGCTCGACCATCACCCAGCAGCTGGCCAAGAACCTTTTCCTCACACCGGACCGCACCATCGAACGCAAGGTGCAGGAAGTCATGCTCGCCCTCTGGCTCGAGCAGAAATATACCAAGGATCAAATTCTCGAAATGTATCTGAACCGGGTCTATCTCGGTTCCGGTTCCTATGGCGTTGCCGCAGCCTCCCGGCGTTATTTCAACAAATCGGCCAAGGAAGTGACGTTGCCGGAAGCCGCATTGATTGCGGGGCTGTTGAAGGCACCATCGCGCCTGTCGCCTGCGCGTGATCCGAAAGCCGCGCGTGAACGGTCGCAGCTTGTACTCGCGGCCATGCGCGAACAGGGCATGATCGGCGACAAGGAACTCAACTTCGCCATGAAACAGCCGGCAACCCGCGCCGCCTCCTATTGGAGCGGTTCGGAGCAATATGTCGCCGATCGTGTCATGGAAGACCTCCCGGATCTGATTGGCGATGTGCGCAGGGATGTGATCGTCGACACCACTGTCGATCTCGGGCTGCAAAAGCTCGGCGAGGCGTCGATCCGCGACCTGATCAGCAAGAATGGTGAGAAGCTCAACGTTTCCCAGGGTGCCCTGGTTTCGGTGGATGGTACCGGTGCGGTGCGGGCGCTGGTCGGCGGCTACGACTATGCCAACAGCCAGTTCGATCGTGCCAGCGAGGCCAAGCGTCAGCCGGGCTCGGCGTTCAAGCCGTTTGTCTATCTATCCGCGCTTGAACAAGGGTTCACGCCCGAATCCGTGCGCAACGACGCGCCCATCCGCATCGGCAACTGGACGCCCGGCAACTTCAACGGCAAGTATTTCGGCAAAGTCACCCTGGCTGAAGCGCTGGCGCGCTCGCTGAATTCCGTTTCGGCGCAGCTTGTGATGGAAGTGGGCCCGTCGACGGTCGTATCGACAGCCCATCGCCTCGGCATCGAGTCGAACCTCACGGCAAATGCTTCACTGGCACTTGGAACATCGGAAGTAACGCTTCTGGAACTGACCGATTCTTTTGTGCCGTTTGCCAATGGCGGCTACAGGGCGCCGCCCTATATCATCCGCCGCGTGACGACCAACGAAGGCAAGGTGCTCTACCAACACAAGAACACCGCTACGGATCGGGTCATCGATCCGCGCAACGTCGGCATGATGAATGCCATGCTGCGCCAAACGGTCGATACGGGGACGGCGACGAAAGCCAAATTCGGCTGGCCGGCAGCGGGCAAGACCGGCACCAGCCAGAACTTCCGCGATGCCTGGTTCATCGGCTACACATCGAACCTGACGACCGGCGTCTGGTTCGGCAATGATGACGGCAAGCCGACCAAGAAGATCACCGGCGGCTCGCTGCCAGCCATCGCATGGAAAGACTTCATGGTCGCTGCGCACAAGGGCGTGCCGGTGGCGCAGTTGCCGGGTGACTATCAGCTGCATCAGCAAGTCAATGACGGCAACGATATCCTGCCCTCTTCCGGGGTCGATCCCACGGTGCCAGCTGCCGAGGGCGTGCCTTCCGCGCAACTCGATCCGGTCGGCCCGGTTCCTCCTGCGGATCTCGGCGATCAAACCGGCTCAACCCGCCCCGTGCCTCCCGGCGAGGTTGGCCACAAGGGCCGCAAGACGACGCTTTTTGACCTGATCATGGGCAATTGATTTGGATTTATATACGTAGCGCCAACATTGCCGCCTTACCCTCCCCCTCGTGGGGAGGGGCGGAGCGAAGCGACGGGGAGGGGTCTTTCTAATTATATGGAATGGGCAGTGCGAGGTTGTTTAAAATGCCCCTCCCTGCTGCTGCGCAGCCTCCCTCCCCACAAGGGGGAGGGTTAAGAGTCGAGCCATTGCATCAATCCCGCTAACTCGTCAAAGTCCGTTTCACCGCCGCCCGCCACCCGGCGATTTTCGCCTTTCGCGTCTTGTCGTCCATCTTCGGCACAAACCGTATGTCGCGTTCCCAGGTCTTGGCGAAATCGCGCTTGCCAGGCCAGATGCCCGCCTTCGAGCCCGCCAGCCATGCGGCTCCGAGTGCTGTCGTTTCGAGAATCGTCGGACGATCCACCGGTGCATCGAGAATGTCGGCGAGACGTTGCATCGTCCAGTCGGAAGCGACCATGCCGCCATCGACACGCAGAACGGTCTTCGTACCGGAAGACTTCCAGTCCTTGCGCATCGCATCGAGCAAATCTCGCGTCTGATAGGCAACCGATTCGAGAGCGGCGCGGGCAAATTCCGCCGGACCGGTGTTGCGGGTAAGGCCGTAGATGGCGCCGCGCGCCTCGGCATCCCAATGCGGCGCGCCAAGGCCGACGAAGGCTGGAACGAGATAGACATTCTGGCTTGGATCGGCCTGGTCGGCGAGTTTGCCGGTTTCGGGCGCCGAGCCGATGATTTTCAACCCGTCGCGCAGCCATTGCACGGCGGCGCCGGCAATAAAGATCGAGCCTTCCAGGGCATAGGTCGTCTTGCCATTGAGACGGTAGGCAATTGTCGTCAGCAGCCGGTTCTTCGACAGCACCATGTCGCTGCCTGTGTTGAGAACGGCAAAACATCCGGTTCCATAGGTGGATTTGAACATGCCCGGCTCGAAACAAGCTTGCCCGATAGTCGCCGCGTGTTGGTCGCCCGCCACGCCGAGAATGGGAATTGAAGCGCCAAAGATGTCGGCTTCAGCAGCGCCGTAATTTGCCGCGCAGTCTTTTACCTCCGGCAGCATGGCGCGAGGGATGCGGAGGATGTCGAGGAGCTCATTGTCCCATTCGTTCGTCGCTATGTTGAAGATCAACGTCCGCGAAGCATTTGTAGCGTCGGTTGCATGCACCTTGCCGCCGGTCAGCCGCCAAATGAGGAAACTATCGACCGTGCCGAAGAGCAGTTCGCCGTTTGCAGCGCGTTTGCGTGCACCGGGCACCTTGTCGAGGATCCAAGAGAGCTTGGTGCCGGAAAAATACGGATCGAGCAGCAGGCCTGTCTTCTTCGTGAACGTCTTTTCGAGGCCCTGCTTTTTCAGCTTCTGGCAGAGCGGAGCCGTTCGCCTGTCTTGCCAGACGATGGCATTGTGAATTGGTTTGCCGGTCTCCTTGTCCCAGATAATGACCGTCTCACGCTGATTGGTGATGCCGATAGCCGCAACGTCGCCTGCCTCTATCTTGGCGTTCTCAATCGCCACTTCGCACGTTTTGAGTACCGATCGCCAGATTTCTTCCGGATCATGCTCCACCCAGCCCGATTGCGGATAGATCTGCGTGAATTCCTGCTGGCTCTTGCCCACAACCTTGCGGTTCTTGTCGAAAACAATAGCGCGGCTCGACGTYGTTCCCTGG
>NZ_JBFUMG010000141.1:0-9793 GCF_054049495.1 Phyllobacterium sp. P5_D12
GGATTTGACTGGACCGGTCGACGGCGACAGCGCTACGGTACGTGCGCCAAACCAGTCGACCACCGATCCTGAAAGCAATCCGAATTCCCAATCGGCGAATTTATCGACGAAAACGAACCCGATCGTCTTTTTCTGCTCCATATCTTTCGCTCCCATTTTGCCGATTATCTCAGCATTCTAGTCCGAAATAACCAGATTTGCTGACTTTTCTCGGCTGGCGAGCCTTCGGCCATCCAAGTTGCCATGGAGCGAGGTCGGAGCTGGCACTTTCCGTGCCAGCCTCCTTTTCTTTCATAGAGCCGCGACGTGCGAGGCGTTCGGCATAGGCATCCGGCCAGCCGATATCCTTCAGGATGTGCTCTGGAAGCGTACTGATATGACGCTCCGTTCGCATTTCTTCACGGTACGCTGTGAAATCCGAAAGCAGACGCCTTACTGTGCGGGCAATGCCAAAATCAACGTAAGTCATATCCCTGTCTCCTTTTGACTACGGAGACACTATCTCACACCCCTACTGACAACCTTCTGTCAGGAGGATGTCATGAGCGCGGATTAATTTTGGACACCGATCCCGCGTGCATTGAGCACCAACTTGATCTCCTCGAGGATAGCTGGATCATCGATCGTGGCCGGCATATTCCACGGTTCCTGATCGGCGATCTTCTGCATCGTGCCCCGTAAAATCTTGCCGGAGCGCGTTTTGGGCAGGCGCTTTGCCGTCAGTGCCGTCTTGAAAGCCGCTATCGGACCGATTTTGTCCCGGATCAGTGCGACGCAATCCTGTTCGATCTCGGTCTCGTCCCGCGTCACACCGGATTTGAGCACGATAAAGCCGCAAGGCACCTGCCCTTTCAAATGATCGGCAATGCCAATCACAGCACATTCGGCGACGTCCGGGTGGCTTGAAAGCACCTCCTCCATCGCGCCGGTGGACAGGCGATGTCCGGCGACATTGATGATGTCGTCGGTGCGGCTCATGATGTAGACATAGCCCTCTTCATCGATGATGCCGGCATCGGCAGTCTTGTAATATCCAGGAAATTCGCTGGTGTAAGCCTCGCGAAAACGCTGGTCGGCATTCCACAGCGTCGGCAGGCAAGCGGGCGGCAGTGGCAGCTTGACGACGATATTGCCAAGTTCGCCGCGTTTCACCGGATGCCCTGCATCGTCCAGCACCTGTACGTCGTAACCCGGCATCGGCACTGTCGGCGAACCGTATTTAACCGGCAGCATCCCGAGCCCAGCGGGATTGGCCGCCATCGGCCAGCCGCTCTCTGTCTGCCACCAATGATCGATGACCGGAACGCCAAGTTTTTCCTCCGCCCAATTGATCGTGTCCGTGTCGGCACGCTCCCCAGCCAGGAACAGGTATTTCAACGACGAGAGATCATACTTTCCGATAAACTCGCCTTTTGGATCTTCCTTCTTGATGGCCCGGAACGCCGTCGGCGCCGTGAACAGAACCCTGACCTTGTGCTCGGAGATAATGCGCCAGAACGTACCCGCATCCGGCGTTCCAACCGGCTTGCCCTCATAGACGATGCTCGTTGCCCCGATGAACAGAGGCGCATACGCGATATAGGAATGGCCCACAGCCCAGCCTATGTCTGAAGCCGCCCAGAACACGTCGCCCGGCCTTGTGTCATAGATCGCGCCCATGGACCAGGCAAGCGCCACCAGATGCCCGCCATTGTCGCGTACGACACCCTTGGGCTGGCCAGTCGTACCTGAAGTGTACAGAATATACAGCGGGTCCGTCGCCTTCAGAGTGGCGCACGGCACTTCACGTCCCGCCGCAGCAGCTACCGCCTCCGCATAGTCGAAATCACGCCCCTCAACCATCTCGTGCGGCTGCTGCGGACGAACGAGAACCAGGCAGGCGCTGACCTTGTGCTTGGCCTGCTCTATAGCCTTGTCGAGCATCGGCTTGTAGGCGACGACGCGCCCGGGTTCGAGACCGCACGAAGTCGCGATGATCATCACCGGCCTGGCGTCATCGATGCGCGTGGCGAGTTCATGCGCGGCGAAGCCACCAAAAACCACGGAATGCACGGCCCCAATGCGAGCGCATGCAAGCATCGCGACAACGGCCTCCGGCACCATGGCCATGTAGATGATAACGCGGTCGCCCTTTTTGACTCCCTTGTCTATCAGAACTGCAGCCAGCGCATTGATATCGCTCAAAAGCTCCGTATAGGTGATCTTGCGCTGGGTTCCTGTCGCTGCGCTGTCGTGGATGAGGGCAAGCTGATCACCGCGCCCCTGCGCCACATGCCGATCGACGGCGTTGTAGCAAGTGTTGCACTCAGCGCCCGCATACCAGCGGCCGTAGGGTCCGTCATCCGGATCGAACACCTTTTCCCATGGCCGGATCCAATCGATCGCCACGGCGGCATGAGCCCAGAAAGCCTCCGGGTCGGCCTGYCATTCCTGATAGATTTCTTTGTATCGCGATCTCATGCGTATCCTCCCGGCTCAGAGCATCCCTAATGTGCAACGCAGAGTCAAAGGTGGAATTGACAATCGCACATTGATCGACCACTGCTCGGCTTACCGATCATCCGCGCAGGTAAAATGCCTTCATGACCAAAATCCTGCCTCTGGTGCTGATCCTGATGATGGCGTTGCACATCATCAAACCATTGGGCTGGCCGGGATTAAAAAAACGCGGTGATTTCTGGAAGATAGCCGCCGGTGCCATTCTTGCGATGTTCGCGCTCGTCCTGCTCGGACATGCTGGCTATTAATTATCCACCGATTGGCTCTCAATGTCTGGCAGGTTGAGAATATAGGGCACCAGATGTTTCGCCCAAGCATCATATCCAAGCGCCGAGGCATGGAAGCCATCGCTGGAAAAGCCTTCCGGTCCCTCTATCGGCAGACGCGTCGCGGGGATCRCCATGCGTTCACGGCATAGCCGCTCACCCAGTCTGTTGATTGCACTCGCCCTAGCTTCAAGGATGCGACCGAGCAGTGGCGGCATAGCCGGAACATCACGAAAATCGATGACCTTCGACCAGACGATATGCGCTTCGGGCCACTTCGCCTTGAGCGCGTAAAGCAGCCCGCCAAACTCGCGCTTGAAGCGCGGCAGCGAATGGAAATTCTTGGCGTCGTTGGTGCCGGTCGTCAGCACAATATGGGTCCACATGCCGCGCTCGAGATTAGGCACCACGTGATCGCGCAATTGGCCGGACGTCGCCGAATTGAAGCCCGCAGTGCGCCAGATGATCTTGCGCCCGGTCCGCCCCTGCAGATGCACCGCAAGCCGCACGCAAAGGCCCTGCCATGCATCGGTTACGCCAACACCGGCCGCGGACGAATCGCCAATCACGAGCAGCCTGATTGCCGGGTCCTTGCCAGCTATCTCACCTATGGGCAGGTTGCTTGGCGGCAGCATACGCTCTGTTTTCCGCCGCACGCTCGTGCCCTGCCACGCGTAGATGGGATAAAGCAGCCAGCTGACCAGCGGATGGAACGGCGAAGGTTTCATTAGCAGGCAAATACCTCCCTTGCCATTTATGCATTCGCCTGAATGCGTAAATGCTACAATAACACATTGGATTTCCACGCATAAATGTTTCCGTTACGAATCCCGGCGGGCAAATGGTGCGCAAAAAACCCGGGCTGATTGTCCAGCCCGGGCTCCATCAGATACGTTTTTGGATAAAAAACGCTTAAGCTGCTTTCTCGAGGTCTTTTTTCCAGCCGCCCATTGCGGCAAGACTGTTCATCTTCGCGCGGTGGGTAAAGGCCCTCTGGCCCGCTGCAACGTTCTCGGGTTTGCCGTTCCAGGCGCTCAAGGCAGCTGCCTGCAGTGCGYGGCCATAAGAGAATGAGAGCTTCCACGGCAGCGTGTAATTGGCATTCATCGCCGAAAGATGCGCCGTGGCTTCCTCGTCATTCTGGCCACCAGAAAGGAATGTGATGCCTGGAACTGCCGCCGGTACGGTTGATTTCAACAGCCGCACGGTTTGTTCGGCCACCTGCTCGACCGAAGCCTTGCGGGCATTCTTCCCGTCGATGACCATGTTTGGCTTCAGGATCATGCCTTCCAGCACAACGCGCGCATCATAGAGTTCATCGAAAACCGTCTTCAGAACCCATTCGGTGACTTCATAGCAGCGTTCGATGGAATGCGTCGCAGGCTTGCCATCCATCAGTACTTCCGGCTCGACAATCGGCACGATACCGGCCTCCTGGCACAGCGCGGCATAGCGTGCCAGTGCCTGTGCGTTCTGTTTGACCGCGCCCCAGGTCGGGATACCATCGGCGATACCGATCACACCGCGCCATTTGGCGAAACGCGCGCCAAGTTTGTAATATTCGCCAAGCCGTTCGCGCAGTCCGTCGAGACCTTCAGTGATCGTCTCATCAGTGAAACCGGCAAGTGGCTTCGCACCCGCATCGACCTTGATGCCGGGAATGCAGCCATCAGCTTGAAGAAGTTTGACGAACGGCGTTCCGTCCTTGGCACTTTGCCGAATGGTCTCGTCGTAAAGAATGACCCCGGAGATATAGTCCTTCATCGCTTCATCGGAACGAAACAGCATTTCGCGATAATCCCGCCGGCTATCGGCAGTCGATTCCAGTCCGATCGTGTCGAACCGCTTCTTGATTGTTCCTGTACTTTCATCAGCAGCAAGCAGACCCTTGCCGTCGGCAACCATTGCAATCGCGATATCTTCCAGGCGTTCGCTCATCAGTTATATCACTCCATTTTCCCACAGCGTGGGCCATAGCAGAAGCAAATGACAAACGGAACTATACACCAACTTATTGAAACGATTGAAATTTTTTCAACCGATTTAGAGAGATAACATTTTCTGTTGTTCATTAATCGTAGCGGGCGACGGATTCTCGAGAAGGATAGATATCTAGTGTTTTTTCAGAGCATCCACACCAGGCAGAGGCTTACCCTCCATCCATTCGAGAAATGCTCCTCCTGCGGTCGAAACATAGCTGAAATCGTCGGCGACGCCAGCATGATTGAGAGCAGCGACGGTATCACCTCCGCCGGCGACTGACACGAGGTGCCCTGCCTTCGTCCGCGCGGCCACATGACGTGCAGCGGCGACCGTTGCATGATCGAACGGATGCAGTTCGAAGGCGCCGAGTGGCCCATTCCACACCAATGTGGAAGCATCGTCGATGGCAGCCTTGATACGCTCGATCGATTGTGGGCCAACATCGAGAATCATTCCGTCATCTGGAATGGCATCGAGACCATAAGCATGGAACGGTGCGTTAGCCTCAAAATGCCATGCGACGATGGCATCGACAGGCAGGATGATGGTGCAATTGGCCGCATTCGCCTTGGCCATGATTTCCCGCGCTGTCGCGGCTAGATCGTGCTCGCAAAGGGATTTCCCCACATTCACGCCCTGCGCGGCGAGAAACGTATTGGCCATGCCACCACCAATTACCAGTGCATCGACCTTTTGAACGAGGTTGCCGAGAAGGTCGAGCTTGGAAGATACCTTGGCGCCCCCGACAATGGCAACGACCGGGCGTTTTGGATTGCCCAAGCCCTTCTCCAGCGCCCGAAGTTCTGCCTCCATCGTGCGTCCCGCATAGGCGGGAAGCGCGCGCGCAAGCCCTTCAGTTGATGCATGGGCACGGTGGGCAGCCGAGAATGCGTCATTCACGTAGATATCGCCGAGCGCGGCCAGCGCTTCCACATAAGCCTGATCGTTCTTTTCCTCGCCCTTGTGGAAGCGGGTGTTTTCCAGGAGCAGAATGTCGCCATTTTTGAGGGTGGCAACCGCTTCCGCAGCCTTGTCGCCAACGCTGTCTTCGGCAAATTGTACGCTGTGACCAATGACCTTCGACACCGCCAACGCTATTGGCTTCAGCGAGAATTCCGGCGTGGGACCATCCTTCGGGCGGCCGAAATGAGCCAGCAGGATGACTTTCGCGCCCTTTTTCGACAGTTCAAGAATGGTCGGCGCAACCCGCTCGATGCGGGTGGCATCGGTTACTTCGCCATTTGCTACGGGGACATTCAGATCAACGCGCACAAGCACGCGTTTTCCAGAGGCATCGGCATCATCTAGCGTCTTGAAAACAGTCATCGTCCTACCCTCATTTGAAATGGTACGCATGGTTAGCAGGCCAGATGGACAATAGCCTATCACGCCCCGCCACCGAAATTGGATCTCCGGGAGACCTCGTGAGAAATTCAACCTGATGGGTCAGCTGGTGCGGTTTGCGAGAACCGGAGCGCAGTGGACATTTAGGTCCATGAGCACCGGAAGCGCAGAAAATCGCACCAGATGGCCATCAGGATGGATTTATCGAAGGTCTCAGATGACCTTGCCGAAAGCCACAGCCGTATCAGCCATCCGGTTCGAGAAGCCCCACTCGTTGTCGTACCAAGAGAGCACGCGCACGAATGTGCCCTCCAGCACCTTGGTCTGGCTTATGTGGAACACAGAAGAATGCGGGTCGTGATTGAAGTCGATCGATACATTCGGCTCGTCTGTATAGCCAAGGATACCTTTGAGCTTGCCATTGGCAGCCGATTTGACGGCATCATTGATCTCCGCAACCGTCGTCGGCTTCTTGGCGACGAACTTGAAATCCACAACCGAAACATTCGGGGTCGGAACGCGGATTGAAGTACCGTCCAGCTTGCCATTGAGTTCTGGAAGAACGAGGCCCACGGCCTTGGCCGCACCGGTTGAGGTCGGGATCATCGACAGGGCTGCAGCACGGCCGCGATAGAGATCCTTGTGCATCGTATCGAGCGTCGGCTGGTCGCCGGTGTAGCTGTGGATCGTGGTCATGAATCCATGATCGATGCCGACGGCTTCGTTGAGAACATAGGCTACCGGCGCAAGGCAATTCGTCGTGCAGGATGCATTCGAAATGACCATATGGTCTTTCGTCAGTTTGTGGTCATTGACGCCGAAGACGACGGTCAGGTCGGCACCATCGGCAGGCGCCGAAACGATGACCCGCTTTGCGCCGGCTTCAAGATGAGCAGCGGCCTTGTCACGCGCAGTGAAGATACCGGTGCACTCAAGCGCGATATCGACGTTGAGTTCTTTCCACGGCAATTCGACAGGGTTGCGTACGGCAGTGACCTTGATCGGTCCGCGGCCAACGTCGATCGTGTCGCCATCAACCGTCACGGTTCCGGGGAAACGGCCGTGGACGCTGTCATAGCGCATCAAATGGGCGTTGGTCTCGACCGGTCCGAGATCATTGATCGCAACGACCTCGATATCGGTGCGGCCGGATTCCACAATGGCGCGAAGAACGTTGCGGCCGATGCGGCCAAATCCGTTGATTGCAACGCGAACTGTCATTTGTATGTCTCCCTGGGTTTTGGGGCCCTCGAATGGATTATGCAGGAATGGTCTGGATTATTTCAACTTCGCTTCCGCCGCTGCGACGATATGGTCCGCGGTGATACCGAAATGCTCGTACAGTGCTTCGATTGGCCCGCTGGCGCCAAAGCCGGTCATGCCAATGAAAATGCCATCTATACCGATGAACCTGTCCCAGCCCATGCGGATGGCAGCTTCGACCGCAATCTTCACCGGCGCGTCACCGAGGATGACGCGTTTGTACTCGTCGCTCGTCTGTTCAAAAAGTTCGAAGCAGGGAACGGAAACGACCCGCGTCGGATGGCCGTCTTTTTCCAGCTGCGTGCGGGCATTGAGAGCAATCTCAACTTCCGAACCCGTAGCGAAGATGGTGACTTCGGCCTTGCCGCTCGCCGCTGCGAGCTCATAGGCACCATAGGCGCACATATTCTCCGCGATATATTCGGTCCGTACCGTCGGAAGGTTCTGGCGGGTCAAAGCGATTGTCGACGGCGTCTTGCGTGACTTGAGTGCCAATTCCCAGCATTCCGCTGTTTCAACGACGTCGGCCGGGCGGAAAACGTAATTGTTGGGGATGGCACGCAGAGCGGCAAGATGTTCGACCGGCTGGTGCGTCGGCCCATCTTCACCAAGACCAATTGAATCATGTGTCATCACGTAGACAACGCGAATGCCCATCAGGCTTGAAAGCCGCATGGCGCCGCGTGCGTAGTCGGAGAACGTCAGGAACGTCCCAGAATAGGGAATGAGGCCGCCGTGCAGCGAGATACCGTTCATCGCTGCCGCCATCCCATGCTCGCGAATGCCATAATGCACATAGCGCTGACCGTAGTCCTCAGGGGTGATGTTGCTGGTCTGGCTGGTCTTGGTATTGTTGGAACCTGTCAGATCTGCGGAACCGCCAATCGTCTCGGGCACAATTCCGTTGATGACTTCGAGCGCCATCTCGGAAGCCTTGCGGGTCGCAACCTTGGGCTTGTCTTCGGAAAGCTTCTTTTTGTAGGCCGAAATAGTTGCTTCGAAATTATCCGGCAAATCACCACTCAACCGGCGATCCCACTCGGAACGGATAGTCGAATCGACTTTGGCCAAGCGCTCATCCCAGGCCCTGTGTTCTTTCACAGAACGCTGGCCCGCGGCACGCCAGTCATTGAGAATGTCGGCAGGGACAACGAAAGGCTCCGCCGTCCAGCCTAGCGCCTTGCGCGCGCCGGCGAGTTCTTCGGCGCCGAGCGGCGACCCATGAACCTTGTTGGTGCCAGCCTTCGTCGGCGCACCAAAACCGATTGTCGTCTTGCATGCAATGAATGTCGGCTTATCGGACTTGTGAGCCTTCTCGATTGCAGCAGCAATCGCATCCTGATCGTGACCGTCGACGCTTATGGAATTCCAGCCTGAAGCTTCGACACGGGCACATTGATCGGTGTTGTCGGCGAGGGTAACCGGACCGTCGATCGAAATATTGTTGTGGTCCCAGAAAACGATCAACTTGTTCAGCTTGAGATGGCCGGCAAGCGCGATCGCCTCCTGGCTGATGCCTTCCATCAAACAGCCATCGCCAACGATGACATAGGTATGATGGTCGACCAGATCGTCACCGAAATGCGCATTCATGATGCGCTCGGAAAGCGCCATGCCCACTGAGTTGCCAAGACCCTGACCAAGAGGGCCGGTTGTCGTCTCGATACCGGCGGCGTGGCCATATTCCGGATGACCGGCCGTACGCGAGCCAAGCTGCCGGAAGTTCTCGATCTGATCGATGGTGATGTCTTCGTAGCCCGTGAGATACAGCAACGAATAGAGCAGCATCGAGCCATGGCCAGCCGAAAGCACGAAACGGTCGCGGTCGGGCCAATGCGGTGCCTTCGGATCGAACTTGAGGAAGCGGGTAAAAAGCACGGTCGCAATATCGGCTGCGCCCATGGGAAGACCGGGATGGCCGGAATTGGCTTTTTCCACCGCGTCCGCTGAAAGGAAGCGGATTGCATTGGCCATTTGGTTGGATTTCTCAGAATTGGTCATGTTCACCGTCTTTCGAAGAGGAAAGGAGTGCCGTCTCTGGATGCCGGAAAGACAATATCCAAAAGGCACGCGACAAATAGCAGGTGTCTTCAGGGAGTCAATTAAACCTAAGGCAAAATGGCCTCGCCGACAAACGGGTCATTCGTCGCACGAGATTATTATCGGTGCATGACTGGACCATGACGGCGCGGATTGATTGACGTGGCGTTGATGTAACCCTTAGACTCTCCAAGATAAGCTGTTCTTCTTTTTKCGATTCGTTTAAAAAGATTGACACATGGGGAAGCATTGAAATGGCATCGGAAGCCACCCTCAAACAGGTTCTTGATAGACTGGCAAAAGCTTTGGCGTCCCTTGAGGACGCGGTCGACGCACGTCTTGAGCACGAAGGCGATTTTGCCGAAGCCGAAGAAGAAGTGCAGCGCATGAACATGGAC
>NZ_JBFUMG010000142.1:0-9578 GCF_054049495.1 Phyllobacterium sp. P5_D12
CTATAAAACGTTATCTCTCGGGACAAGCGCGCCCGTTTTTTTTCATCGAGGGTATGTATGAAGGAGAGCACAACACGACCGAGCAGACCATTCGGGAGATCGCGTATGGCGCAATTCTTTCGGGAGCCGCCGGCCAGGTGTTTGGCAATAATCCGGTCTGGCATTTTGCTGGTCCGGCTCTTTTCCCACGCCCGGTAACCTGGCAGAAAGCCCTTTCCAGCCGCGGTGCCCAAAGCATGAGTCATCTCAAGGCGTTCTTCGACGCTATCGCCTGGTGGACGCTCGAACCAGAGCAGGGGAAACTTCTCGTCGCGCCGGATCCACCGCTTCCCGGGTATGTTATTGGCAGTCGCTCGGCGAAGGGTAACCTTGCAGTGATCTACCTGTCCGACCGGAGCAGCGTCATCCTCCACAAAGCAGCGCTAGGGCCCACAAAGCAACATGCTCGCTGGTTTGATCCTTCATCCGGGCAATTCAGTGAAGCGATCGCGAAAAGTGACTCCAAGGCTAACACCATCACATTCGAGTCCCCACAGGCACAAAATGCGGCAGGTTTTTCGGACTGGCTCCTTCTGCTGAGCGATACCGACTGAGTGCGTCAGCGTTCAGACGATTGCATCGGACAAAAGGCGTAGCACATTTGCCGAAAGTGTAGTTCGTATCGATGATGATCCTCCGAACTCCTCTCTCGCCGTTCTGCCCGCCCGCAAGTACCGTTTACCAGAAAAACATCTACGCGTAGAAGGACGATACACAATGAAAGTACTTGTGACAGGGCATCGCGGTTATATTGGAACGGTCATGGCGCCTTTCCTGATGAAAGCCGGCCATGAGGTTCACGGCTACGACGCCGAGCTTTATCGCAGTTGTTCCTACGCCCCGGGGGGGGCCATCGCCGACATTCCTGCGGTCTGCAAGGATGTACGTGACGTGACGGTAAGCGACCTCAAAGGCTTCGACGCGATTATTCATCTCGCGGCATTGTCGAATGATCCGCTCAGCAATCTCAATCCGGATATCACCTATGAAATCAACCATCGCGGCAGCGTGAAGTTTGCTGAAACGGCAAAGAAGGCTGGCGTTTCCCGGTTTCTCTTTGCTTCGTCCTGCAGCAACTACGGCAAGTCGGGCGAGGGCATGATAGACGAGACCGGACAGCTCAATCCCGTTACGGCCTATGGCTCGTCCAAAGTGCTTGCTGAGAAGGACATTGCAAAGCTCGCCGACGACAACTTTACACCTGTCTATTTGAGGCCCGCGACCGCATATGGTCTGTCTCCAATGCTGCGATTTGATATTGTCCTGAATAATCTCGTCGCTTGGGCGGTCACTGAAGGTGTCATCCTGCTGAAATCCGATGGGTCGCCTTGGCGTCCGATCGTCCATATCGAAGATATTTCGCGCGCTTTCCTCGCTGCTATGGAAGCTCCAAAGGACAAGGTGCACAACGAAGCATTTAACGTCGGTCAGTCGGCGCATAATTACCGCATTCGGGAAATTGCAGAGATCGTGGCGCAGGTCGTGCCCGGTTGCCGGCTTGAATTTGCAGATGATGCGGGTCCCGACACGCGTTCCTACCGTGTAAGCTTCGAGAAAATCGCCCGGGTTCTGCCAGCATTCAAACCGGTCTGGGACGCAAAGGCCGGTGCAGAACAGTTGCATGCAGCTTACATGAGTGCCGGATTGACCCTCCAGGAATTTGAGGGGCCCCGTTATCAACGCATCAGCAACATCCGGAAGTCGCTGGTCGAGGGCACGTTGAACCAGAGTCTACGCCGTATTCCGTCGTCATCTCGGCATCCGGCCTTGGCCGATGCCGTCATATGACCATCCGTGTCCGCCATGAACAGCTTTATGGTATCGTTTGATACGATCAGGACGACAGGCGACGTCGAGGTTGATGTGGGGATCCGCATCTACGCGCTCGCCGCTCGGCTTTTTCCGATCTGCCGGAGCATAACCGGGGACGGCGTGCGTGAAACACTGCAAATCCTCGGCCAGCATATCGATCTGACACAATACGAGGTCCCGACCGGAACGCAGGCGCTTGATTGGACGGTGCCTCAGGAATGGAATATCCGCGACGCCTATATCAAGGACCCATCTGGCCGGAAGGTTCTCGACTTCGCTGACAATAATCTGCACGTCCTGGGATACAGCGCGGCTGTGCGACAGACGATGCCCCTCAGCGAATTGAAAACTCACATCCATACCTTGCCCGAACAGCCGGACCTTATTCCCTACAGAACGTCTTATTACAGCGAGCAATGGGGCGTGTGCATGGCGCACAACGAGCTCCTTCAACTGGAGGAGGGCGAATACGAAGTTCTGATTGATTCCGAGAAGCGTGACGGACATTTGACCTATGGCGAATATGTCCACAAGGGTCAGTCAGATAGAGATGTGCTGCTTTCCGCCCATATCTGTCATCCATCACTGGCCAATGATAATTGTTCCGGCCTGGCACTATTGGCTTGTCTGGCCAAAGCGTTACGTACACGCAAAACACGCTACAATTATCGCTTCCTTTTTGCGCCCGGAACGATCGGTGCGCTCACGTGGCTTGCCGGCAATGAAGACAAGGTCTCACGGATCGACCATGGACTGATCGTTTCTTGTGTCGGCGATGGCGGCGGACCCAATTACAAGCGAAGCCGCCGGGGCAACACCCTCATTGATCAGGCAATGCAGTACGTACTGAACGCGGACGGCAGGCAGGGTAAGATTAGCGATTTCAGCCCTTACGGCTATGATGAACGCCAATATTGTTCGCCGGGATTCAATCTTCCGGTTGGGCTCTTCCAACGGAGCGCATTTGGAACATTTCCTGAATATCACACATCTGCTGACAATCTGGATTTCATCTCGCCGGAGCACCTGGGCTCGTCCTATCGGATGATCATGGATGCGATCGATATATTGGAGATGAACTGGACGCCGATTAATCTTTTCCCGAAAGGCGAGCCTCAGCTCGGCAGGCGTGGTCTTTATTCCGCATTAGGCGGCGATAAGTCTGCCGGAGAAACCGCCATGGGGTACCTTTGGGTGCTCAATCTGGCAGATGGCAATCACACGCTGCTCGATATCGCACAGAAATCCAACATGTCCTTCCGCGATATCGCCCGGGCCGCGCAGTTGCTGCTCGCAAACGGCCTACTCGCCGAGGCGCCGGAACAAGATCAGGCGGGTGAGGCGTCCAGCAGCGGCCAAGCTTGATCTTTGTCAGACAGGACAGTTGGCTTCGCTGGCCAGTCGATTGCAAACGCCCGATCGTTCCACCTAACACCGGTCGAGGCCTGCGGATTGTAAAACTCCGATATGAGATAAGAGACAGTCGCGTCGTCGCGCAGCGTCTGGAAACCGTGCGCAAATCCCTTCGGGATATAGAGCTGGCGGCAATTGCTGTCGGAAAGTTCGTAGGCAGTCCAGCGCCGGTACTGAGGCGAGTGAGGGCGAAGATCGATGATCACGTCCAGTATTGCGCCCCTTATGCAGGAAACCACCTTCACCTCGGCGTGCGGCGCCGTCTGAAAGTGCATACCTCGCAAAGTATGTTTGGTTACCGAATGCGACATGCTGTGCTGAACAAATGTTGTTTCGAGTCCATGTTCTCGGAACTCGTCTACGCAAAACGTTCGGGCGAACGATCCGCGCGCATCCGAGAGCGGAACCGTCTCGACTAGCCACGCACCGCTAAGTTCTGTCTCGGTAAATCTCATTCTGTCTGCCTCATTTCAACCATTTCTGAACCACCAATTTTGTCAAACTCCGCGTACACGCGAAAGTCACAATAAGAGGTAGGCCAACCATCACCGATGTTCCTGCTGCGTGGACTGAACGCTTGGGGAGCATCAAGGGTCACACTCCGTTTGACGGACACAATATGGAGGCGTTCCACCGTTCGGATGAGCCCACTGATCGCATTGTCATATCGCCCGCGCGTGGTGAAGGCCGTAACTTCATAGCCTGAGGATGCCGCTTGTCCCGAGAATCTCATGCGGACAGGGGAACACACGTGGTGATCAGGAGCCAAGGCATGAATATTCAAACCAGTACTCTCTTATTGGCGAACCGCCCAAGCGACAAAAAACATTCCTGTCGCCTGTGCGGCACCGGTTTGAAGTACACTTTCATTGATCTCGGAATGTCGCCTCCCTGTGAGAGCTTTGTTCCGCGCGAACTGATCGATTCTATGGAAGCATACTATCCGCTCCACGCTTATGTTTGCGAAGAGTGCCTGCTGGTGCAATTAAGCGAATATGTGAGCCCGCAGGCCATTTTTGAAGAGTATGCGTATTTCTCTTCCTATTCCACCAGCTGGGTCGCGCATGCGAAGAAATACTGCCATCAGATGGCAGAGCAACTCCAGCTTGGTCGCGATAGCCTTGTCGTCGAGCTCGCCAGCAACGACGGTTACCTGCTTCAGCACTTCCTTCCGTTGAACATTCCCGTGCTCGGCGTCGAGCCGGCGGCCAATGTTGCCAAGGTCGCTATTGAGAAGGGCATTCCGACTCGTGTGGAGTTTTTCGGTGAAAAATATGCTCAGGCGCTGGTGAATGAAGGACTGCGCGCAGACCTCATCGCCGGCAATAACGTATTGGCGCAGGTACCGGACCTCAACGATTTCGTCGCCGGCATGAAAATCCTGTTGAAGCCCGAAGGTGTTATCACCCTGGAGTTTCCTCATATCGAGAAACTGATCGCCGAAAACCAGTTCGACACGATCTATCACGAGCACTTTTCATATTTCTCGCTTCTCACAATTGAACTCATGGCCGAACGGCACGAGTTGAAAGTCATTGATGTAGAAGAACTCGGTACGCATGGTGGCTCGTTGCGCGTTCACCTCGCGCATGCGGCTAGTGAGCGTCCGACTCAGCCAAGTGTGGCCCGAGTTGTGAAAAATGAGATCGATGCAGGCCTCGACAGGATCGAGATTTACACCTCGTTCGTAGAGAATGCCCGCCAGGTAAAGCGTGAGCTTCTATCGTTCCTCATTGAAGCAAAAAAGGCCGGCAAGACCATCTGCGGATATGGCGCACCCGGTAAAGGCAATACGCTGCTCAACTATTGCGGTATCGGAACCGATTTCCTCGATTTTACCGTAGACAGGAACCCTTACAAGCATGGCCGCTATACACCAGGCATGCATATCCCGATCGAACCCGTTGAAGCCATCGATCTGGTCAAACCCGACTACATTCTGATCCTGCCCTGGAATCTCAAGGACGAGATCGTTGCACAGATGCGGCACGTCCAGGAATGGGGCGCAAAATTCGTTGTTCCCATTCCGGGTGTCGCCGTCATCGACCCGAAGGAGCTCAAGTCATGAAGGTTGTTCTGTTCTGTGGTGGCATGGGCACCCGCATTCGCGAATATTCGGAAAACGTTCCAAAACCCATGATTCCGCTTGGCTCTCAGCCGATTCTGCGGCACGTCATGCAGTACTATGCCGACTATGGACATGATGATTTCATCCTTTGCCTTGGCTACAAAGCCAACGTAGTCAAGGACTTTTTCCTCAATTGCCGCCCGCAGACGTTCTCGGACTGTGTGGTCACGGGTGATGGCAACGTAGAGGTGTTGGGAGAGTCGCAAAAAGATTGGCGTATTTCTCTGATCGACACGGGTATCTGGCGCAACATCGGCGAGCGCCTCTGGGCGGTGCGCAATCAAGTCAGAAACGAAAAGATATTTCTCGCCAATTATAGTGACGGCCTGAGCAATGTCGATCTGGACGACATGATAGAAAAATTTGAAGCCAGCGGAAAAATCGCATGCTTCCTCGCCGTTCGCCCACCGCTTACCTATCATCTGGCGGACATAGCCGAAGACGGACGTGTGCGCGAGTTCCGCTCCTCTGACCGTTCCGACATCTGGATAAATGGTGGTTACTTCCTCTTCCGTGGCGAGATATTCGATTACATGCGGGAATCCGAGGAACTCGTACTCGAACCCTTCAGTAGGCTCATCGCAGACGACATGCTGATGGCCTACAAGCACGAAGGTTTCTGGCGTTCAATGGATACGCTGCGCGATTGGCAGGCTCTCCAGGAAATGGTTGAGCGTGGTGAAATGCCTTGGACAGCTCATGGCGCACTGAAAGACGGCTCCAACATCCGTTTGGTCAAGGCGTTATGAAAGAATTGCCTTTGGCGAGACGCGGAGAGCGTCTTTCTGTCCTTTGCTTAGGAGCGCATTCGGACGATATCGAAATAGGTGCAGGGGGAACGATCCTGCGTCTTATTGCCGATGGTGTTCTGCTTGACGTCCACTGGTGTGTGCTAAGCGCACCCGGGATCCGTGCGGGTGAAGCAAATGCCTCAGCTGTTGCTTTTCTTGAAGGCGCCGCCACGAGCAATATCGAACTTGCCGAGTTTGAAGACAGCTATTTCCCCAGTCAGTCCCGCGAGATCAAACAATGGCTCAATGCTGTACGCGAACGCGTCTCGCCCGACGTGATTTTCACGCACGCGCGCGACGACGGCCACCAGGATCACAGGGAAGTGAACCGTTTGACAACCAATGTCTTCCGCAATCATTTTGTGCTCGAATATGAAATTCCAAAATGGGACGGGGATCTCATGCGGCACAACACATATATGCCCTTGCCGTCCAAAATCATGGACCGGAAAACCGAACTTCTTCTCGAGCACTTCGGGACACAGCGCTCGAAAGACTGGTTCGATGAATTGACATTCAAAGGGCTGGCCCGCCTACGGGGCATGGAATGCCGCGCTGAAGAACGCTTTGCCGAAGCCTTCACAAATCGCAAGTTGGCCTTGACTATAGGATAACCCTCGGTCACTCGAGCCGCTCTGCATTCAAAAATGCAGAGTGCCGTTATTCTATCCTGACCACATTTTAGAATCTAACGAATCACGTGTTTAAAGCGATGCGAATCACTGCGTTCGCGTCGTTTGCCGCTCTGCGCAGCATAAATCTCAAGTATAAGCCTTTCTTTATATGTTTAGTTCGATGGCAGATGCGGGGGAAACGAACTAATAGGCATCCTCGACGAATTAATCCAGCCTATGGGATCGGGCTATAGCTGGCTACACCGTCAAATTTTTTACCATCGAAGGAATTATAAGAGGATTAAAGACACTAACAAATAAAGAGCGTAAATTAATATTCGTGAAAAAGAAGTGCGGCTGGACGTGTTTATGCGCGTTCAATAGATCAACTCGCAACAAAAGATAAAAATTGGGGTTAATACAATGGAGAATATTCATCCATCCCGTTTGGGCAACAATGAACAAGAGCCATATGATCGCGAGATCATTGTAAATAACAGCCAACAATCCAACGATAAATACAACGGTAATCGTCAATTCCAAAAATACAGTACAGAAGATTACTTGGCTATTGTCGACAAGCGCGCTTTGGAACGCGAATGTCTCGCTCAGGCTTTGATCAACCATCACATAGGCCTCAAAGTATTTACATTCGGTAGCCTGGAAGAATGGCAAGCCTCTAAAAAAGAACTATCCAATTTGCGCGCCGTGTTGATCAACACTGGCAATCGCACGCTGGACGATGCCAATCTAACTGCTGAAATCAGCGAGCTTGTCGCGACTTTCCAGACTGCAGCTGTGGTTGTCGTTGCCGACAATGATGATCTGACCTTTATTCTGAAGGCATTGGAACTCGGCGTTCGTGGATATATCCCCACAACAGTTGGCATCGAGATCTGCATGCAGGCAATTGAACTGGCAATCGCCGGTGGAAAGTTTGTACCGGCAAGTAGCGTTCTAACTTTGCGTAAGCTCCTTGGCGGCCGAAGCGACGAGTTTCGTCACATCACCACTTCGTTTACAGCACGGCAGTCCGCCGTTGCTGAGGGTCTCCGTCGTGGCAAGGCAAACAAGATTATCGCCTATGAGCTCAACCTCTGCGAAAGCACGGTAAAGGTCCATATTCGCAATATCATGAAGAAACTGGGTGCCACTAATCGGACGGAGGTTGCGTACAAAATTAGCGACATGATTCCGCATGAATCCAGATTCTGAACGGCCTACCTGCTAACCGATATCTGATTTTCAGAGGTATTGATCATGATCGTTTCTGAAGTTTTGCCCCCGCAGGGCGGAATGCCATTGTCGCGAATCCTTTCGCTCCTGATGAACAGATGGCTTACAGTTCTATCAGCCATTGTTGTGTGTATGGGGCTGGCGATAGTGGGCTATATGACCGCCCCGGCCAAGTACAGCTCAGAAGCGATCTTGGCCCTAAACGTTCGCAAATTGCAGGCGCTTCCAAATGAATCGGTCGTTTCACCGCTTCCGCAGGAAAGTCCGGTTTTGCGGACGGAACTCGACATTATCAGCTCGCGCTCCATGGCCGAGAAGGTACTGGCCGACCTAGACCGTCAAGGTTTCGACTCCAAGGGCAAAATCATTGTGCCGGGCCAAGGAAATCTTGTCGCGACAGATGAGGAAACGCCGTCCGACCGGTCAAGAATTGATGAGCTACTGTCGAATCTTAATGTTCTCAATGACGGCAGATCGTACACGATTTACATCGGTTACCGTGCGAATAATCCGGAATATTCCGCTGCTGTCGCGAATGCGTTCGGTGAAGCGTACCTCAACTATCAAATCGATCTGCAAACCTCGGCCACGCGCCGTGTTAGTGATTGGCTTGGCGGAAAGCTCTCTAGCCTGCGGGCAACGCTCGAACACTCTGAACGCGCCGCCGCCGATTTTCGCGAGCAATCAGGACTCGTGAAGGCCAACGGTATGACGCTGCAGTCGCAGCAAATTGCTGCGCTGAATGCGGAACTCGCGACCCTGCGGGGAAAACTTGCAGGTGCTGAAGCCCGGCTGTCAACCGCAATCGAGGCGTCAAAGAATAACTCTGGCGTGGCTTTGTCGGAGATTCTCAATTCCCCGGCCATCTTGGCACTGCGGACGGAACAATCCCGGATCGAGAGGAATATTCAGCAAATCAAGGAGAGCGGGGCAACTCAAAGCGTCCAGCTCCCGCAGTTTAACTCGCAGCTTGAATCGCTGAAGGGCCAGATTGGTGCGGAGGTTCAACAGATTCTGGATAGTCTCCGAAACGAGATAAATGTCACGCATCTTCAGCAAGCGTCGGTTGAGGCAAATCTGAAAGAGCTACAGGACAGCATGTCGACGGCCAACAAAGCCACTGTCCAGGCCGATCAGCTGGATCGCGAAGCTTCGGCAAACCGCGCGATATATGAAAGCTACCTGACACGTTACAAACAAACGATCGAGCAGGACGGTATCGCCACTGCCGAAGCGCGTATGATTTCACGTGCTGTTCCGGCAAGGTCGAAGGTAAGTCCGCGTCTCTCGTCGTGGCTTGCATTGGGTGGAATTGGCGGCATCTGTTTCGGCATGGCCGGCGCGTTTCTTATGGAATTGCGTGATAAATCCATCCGATCGAGCGCGGCTCTCGAAACAGCGGTGCGGCTGCCCATTATCGGCCGGATACCCCAATTGTCAGTTCGGGAGCGGAAAGAAGCCGCGCGAATGGTTACCGATGGCAATTCGGGCTTTGGCCGTGCTATCGCTGACCTTCAGGCACAGCTATTATTGTCGGCATCGACG
>NZ_JBFUMG010000143.1:0-9548 GCF_054049495.1 Phyllobacterium sp. P5_D12
CAATGACAGCCAGTCAAACAGGGACTGACCGCGCATCGATGCCGGACGATCAATCTGAAGAGCCTCCAAGTCCGGACTTGCGAAGCATGCTGACCCTGCATGTGCAGCGTCAGCAAAAAGTTCCTGTGATTTCCCCATCCCGTTATTTTGCCTGCGCCGCAGCGTCAATCGCTGACGCCGCTGCACGCTGAATCTATTTAAGGACCCGACAGCCCGATGGACTGGACACTGGACTGGATTGCCGACCCCAACGCCTGGATTGGTCTTGCCACGCTTGTCGTGCTGGAGATCGTGCTCGGCATCGACAATCTCGTTTTCATAGCGATCCTCGCCGACAAACTGCCTCCGCATCAACGCAACCGTGCGCGGCTTGTCGGCTTGTCGCTGGCTCTGGTCATGCGGCTTCTGCTGCTTGCCTCCATTTCATGGGTAGTCACACTGACGCGACCTCTGTTCAGCGTCGCTGGGCTGGATTTTGCCGGACGCGATATCATCCTTATCCTCGGCGGCATCTTCCTGCTGTTCAAGGGCACTATGGAACTGCACGAGCGGCTGGAAGGCCATATGTCGGCCAAGGAAACCAATGTAGCCCATGCGGTGTTCTGGCAGGTCATTGCCCAGATCGTTGTGCTCGATGCCGTTTTCTCGCTCGACAGTGTCATCACAGCCGTGGGCATGGTGAAATATCTCGAGGTCATGATGATCGCGGTCGTCATTGCCGTAGGTGTGATGATGCTCGCATCCAGGCCGCTCATGACGTTCGTCAACAAGCATCCGACTGTCGTCATTCTCTGCCTCGGGTTTCTGATGATGATCGGTTTCAGTCTGATCGTCGAAGGCTTCGGTTTCCACATCCCGAAGGGCTACCTCTACGCCGCCATCGGCTTCTCTGTGCTTGTCGAGGCTGCCAACCAGGTCGGACGTCACAACCGCGAAAAGCGTATCACGACCATGGATCTGCGCGATCGCACCGCAGGCGCGGTCCTGCG
The DNA here is from genome assembly GCF_054049495.1 of Phyllobacterium sp. P5_D12. Classification (NCBI taxonomy): domain Bacteria; kingdom Pseudomonadati; phylum Pseudomonadota; class Alphaproteobacteria; order Hyphomicrobiales; family Phyllobacteriaceae; genus Phyllobacterium; species Phyllobacterium sp. P5_D12. Next base: position 990 of record NZ_JBFUMG010000143.1, read on the forward strand.
GCTGCTCGGCGGCGGCCGTAACGGAGATGCCGCGCATTCCGATACGCTCGATGTGATTGCAGAACAAAGTGCAGCAGGCGATGTCTTCCATCCGGAAGAAAAGGAAATGATCCGCGGTGTACTTGATCTGGTCGAGCGCCCGGTCCGTTCGATCATGTCGCCGCGCAATGAAGTGGAATGGCTGGATCTCGACGAGACCAACGAAGAGCTGCTCGCCGAAATTCGCACCCTCGCCCACAGCCGTGTTGTACTTGCCCGCGGCCGCGTCGATGAATTCGTCGGCGTTGCGCTCACCAAGGACCTGCTTTTCGCCATTCTCGATGGCGGCAAGATCGATTGGGAAAAGGTCACCCGCCAGCCGCTTATCTTCCATGAAAACGCCAATGTGCTTCGCGTCATGGAACAGTTGCGGGGTTCATCGGTACAGATGGGCGTGATCCTCGATGAGCACGGCTCGTTCGAAGGGGTGGTCACACCAACAGATATCCTCGAAGCCATCGCCGGTGAGTTCCCTGAAGAAGGCGAGGAAAGCCCGATCCTTCAACGTTCGGAAGACGGTAGCATGGTGGTTGACGCCTATATCGACATTCGCCGTCTTGGCGGGCTTATCGATCGTGATCTGGTCGATGAGGGTGACCGCTATACGACGCTCGCCGGCTATATTTTATGGAACCTCGGTCATATACCAGCCGAAGGTGAGAAGCTCACCGTCGACGATCTCGAATATGAGATTGTCGAGATGGATGGCCGCAATATCGGCAAGGTACGAATTTCCCCGACGCAAACGGCAGCGTTCATCTAAACCAGCATTTTTCCACTGAAAAACATATTCGTTGACGCCATTTTAACCTCGTATACCATATCTAGTGTTCGAGGTTCTTTTGATTCGCTTCCAGGATCGAAAGCTAAGACGGGAATACGGTGCGTTGAACCTGACGGTTTGGCAAAGCCGGAGCTGCCCCCGCAACTGTATGCGGCGAGCATTCGTTCGATAACGCCACTGAAATGCACCATTTCGGGAAGGCAGAGCGAGTGCGACGACCCGCAAGCCAGGAGACCTGCCTCGGTCGAAACGAGTCCACCGGCGGGGTGCCGGGAAGGTCGCGACCATATGGCGGAATATATCCGGCATGCCGCTTCCCCTGAACCTCTCCAATTAGTCAACCACGGGGTGAAACCATGTTCAGGCTTTTGAATATATTGAAGCGCGAGTAGTCGGACGGCGGAAGCCCTCTGAAGCATCAGCAAGTATCCCCTTTCCGATCGATATTAACGGGCAATGGCTGTCGTCCGGCCACCCTTTCTATGTCTGAAAACAACAAGGAAATCATGCACATCACCGTTTACAGCAAACCCGCCTGCGTCCAGTGCACAGCGACGACCCGGGCCCTTGATCGTCAGGGCATGGAATATGATGTCGTCGACGTGTCGGCGGACATGGCAGCATTCGAACTGGTTCAGAGCCTCGGTTACCGTCAGGTGCCAGTGGTGATCGCCGGTGAAACTCACTGGGCCGGCTTTCGCCCCGACATGATCAGCGCGCTCGTATAGGCCTGTGGGCGGAATCATCTATTTCTCGAGCCAGTCGGGAAACACCCATCGCTTTGTCAGCAAGCTCGGTCTGCCCTCGACGCAGATTCCTGTCAGCCCCAAGTGCGGTGAGTGCGTGACCCGGGAACCATTTGTCCTGATCGTTCCGACCTATTCGGGAGACGGCGGCAAGGGGGCGGTGCCCAAACAAGTGATCCGTTTTCTTAATATTGTCGAGAACCGTTCGAACCTTCGCGGTGTCATCGCCGCGGGCAACAGCAACTTCGGTGCGACCTTCGGGATCGCAGGCAACATCATCTCTGCAAAATGCCAGGTACCCTATCTCTACAGGTCGAGCTTCTGGGTACCGAGGACGATGTCAACAATGTCAGACACGGATTGGAACGATTTTGGACACGCTCACACTCGACTATGCTTTGAAGGGTGCTGCCGAAACAACGCTGGACTACCATGCGCTGAACGCGATGCTGAACCTCTATGACGAGGATGGAAAAATTCAGCTCGACAAGGACAGGCTGGCGGCAAAACAGTATTTTCTGCAACATGTGAACCAGAACACTGTCTTCTTCCATAATTTGCGGGAGAAGCTCGATTATCTGGTGACCGAGGGATATTATGAGCGTGAGGTGCTGGACCAGTATTCGTTCAACTTCGTCCGCGATCTCGTCGACCATGCCTATGCCAGGAAGTTTCGTTTCCCGACTTTCCTCGGCGCTTTCAAATATTACACCAGCTATACGCTGAAGACGTTCGACGGGAAGCGCTATCTTGAGCGCTACGAAGACCGCGTCTGCATGGTGGCCTTGGCATTGGCGCAGGGCAGTGAACAACTTGCCCGGGATATGGTCGATGAGATTATCTCCGGCCGCTTCCAGCCGGCAACGCCCACCTTTCTCAACGCAGGAAAGAAGCAGCGTGGCGAGCTCGTATCTTGCTTCCTGCTTAGGGTCGAGGACAATATGGAATCGATCGCAAGAGGCATCAATTCYGCCTTGCAGCTGTCAAAACGCGGTGGCGGCGTTGCCTTGTCCCTTACAAATATTCGCGAGGCAGGTGCGCCGATCAAGCAGATCGAAAACCAGTCTTCCGGCATTATCCCAGTGATGAAGCTTCTGGAAGACAGTTTCTCCTATGCCAACCAGCTCGGCGCACGGCAGGGCGCAGGCGCCGTTTATCTCAACGCGCACCATCCCGACATCATGCGCTTCCTCGACACCAAGCGCGAGAACGCTGACGAGAAGATCCGCATCAAGACGCTGTCGCTCGGCGTGGTGGTTCCAGACATTACCTTCGAACTGGCGAAGAACAATGAGGACATGTACCTGTTCTCGCCCTACGATGTGGAGCGGGTCTACGGGGCGAGCTTCACTGAAATCTCGGTCACGGAAAAATACCGGGAAATGGTCGCGGACAGCCGCATCCGCAAGAAAAAGATTAAGGCGCGGGAGTTCTTCCAGGTGCTGGCGGAAATCCAGTTCGAGAGCGGCTATCCCTACATCATGTTCGAGGACACGGTGAACCGCACAAACCCGATTGCCGGACGTATCACCATGAGCAATCTCTGCTCGGAAATCCTGCAGGTGAGCGAGGCCAGCGAATATAATGATGATCTTTCCTACAAACATATGGGCAAGGATATTTCCTGCAATCTTGGCTCGCTGAACATCGCCGCCACGATGGATTCGGCCGATTTCGGCAAGACGATTGAAACGTCGATAAGGGCGCTGACCGCCGTTTCGGACATGAGCCATATCGCGTCTCTCCCATCGATCGAAAAGGGTAACGATGACAGCCATGCGATCGGGCTCGGACAGATGAACTTGCACGGCTATCTCGCCCGCGAACGCATCTATTATGGCTCTGAAGAAGGTGTGGATTTCACCAACATCTATTTCTACACCGTGACCTATCATGCAATCCGCGCATCGAACCGCATCGCCGCCGAGCGGGGCACCAGCTTCAAAGGCTTCGAAAATTCGAAATACGCTTCCGGTAAATATTTCGACAAGTATACCGGGCAGGAATGGCTGCCCGCGACCGGGCGGGTGCGTGAACTCTTCGAGACCGCAGGCATACACATCCCCACAAAGGAAGACTGGCTGGCATTGAAGGAAGCCGTGATGGCGTCCGGTCTCTATAACCAGAACCTGCAGGCAGTACCGCCGACAGGGTCCATCTCCTACATCAACCATTCGACGTCTTCGATCCACCCTATCGTTTCCAAGATCGAGATCCGCAAGGAAGGCAAGATCGGCAGGGTCTACTATCCTGCCTCGTTCATGACCAATGACAATCTCGACTACTACCAGGACGCCTACGAGATCGGACCGGAAAAGATCATCGACACCTATGCAGCAGCGACCCAGCATGTGGACCAGGGTCTTTCCCTGACTCTGTTCTTCCGCGATACCGCCACGACCCGCGACATCAATCGGGCTCAGATTTATGCCTGGAAGAAGGGCATCAAGACCATTTACTACATCCGCCTTCGGCAGATGGCGTTGTCCGGCACGGAAGTGCAGGGCTGCGTATCCTGCGCACTTTGACATTCTGGGGAACGAAATGAACATTCAGGTAAAGACCAAGGCCCCAAAGGCTTCTGCATCGGTGCGCGCGATCAACTGGAACCGCATCGACGACGACAAGGATCTTGAGGTCTGGAACAGGCTGACGGGAAATTTCTGGCTACCGGAGAAGGTGCCGCTGTCGAATGACATCCCCTCTTGGGCAGCGCTCAAGCCGGAAGAGCAGCAGCTGACCATTCGCGTCTTTACCGGATTGACGCTGCTCGACACAATCCAGACCAGCATCGGCGCGCCGAAGCTGATGGAGGATTCAATCACGCCGCACGAGGAGGCAGTCTATTCCAACATCTCCTTCATGGAGGCGGTGCACGCCCGCTCCTATTCATTGATCTTCTCGACATTGTGCTCGACCTCCGATGTCGACGACGCCTATCGCTGGTCGGAGGAAAACGAACATCTGCAGAAGAAATCGACGCTCATTCTCGAGCAATACCGCAATCCCGATCCCCTGAAACGCAAGATCGCCAGCGTTTTCCTTGAAAGCTTTCTGTTCTATTCCGGTTTCTACCTCCCGATGTTCTGGTCGAGCCGGGCAAAGCTCACAAATACAGCCGACATGATCCGCCTGATCATCCGCGACGAGGCTGTCCATGGGTACTATATCGGCTACAAATTCCAGCGTGGGCTGGAGCGCTTGAGCGACGAGCGCCAGCAAGCGATGAAAGAGTTCGCCTTCGAATTGCTGCTTGAGCTTTATGATAATGAGGCGAAATATACCGAAGCGCTCTATGATGGCGTCGGCCTGACAGAGGATGTAAAAAAGTTCCTGCACTACAACGCCAACAAGGCATTGATGAACCTCGGTTACGAAGCACTTTTCCCAGCTGAAGCCTGCAAGGTCAATCCGGCGATCTTGTCGGCGTTGTCGCCCAATGCCGACGAAAACCATGACTTCTTCTCGGGTTCCGGCTCGTCCTACGTCATCGGTAAAGCTATCGCAACCGAAGACGAGGACTGGGATTTCTAGGAAGAATGCGGGATCCGAGCCGCCGATTGTTCGGCGGCTCGGATCGGCTTTTTTCAGCCAGCCAATGTGCTGCCTGCAAAAAGCCGAGATGTTATCTCTAATTCGCATCTTTCGGGGTTCGAGCCAGCAAGCGATGCTGAGCGTGACCTGATATCCTCGGAAGGTTCGATACCAATGCGCCTGTTACTGATCGAAGATGACGTGATCCTTGGATCGTCGTTGAAGAAAGCGCTGGAGAAACACGCCTATGGCGTGGATTGGATGCAGGATGGGGAATCCGGGCTTGCCGCGCTTGAGGACCTGATCTTCAGCGTCGTCGTACTCGATGTCAATTTGCCGAAGCTCGACGGAATCAATGTGCTGAGAGCGGCGCGGCAAAAAAAGAACATGGTTCCGATCCTGCTGCTGACCGCGCGGGATACTCCGCTACAGAAGGTTGAAGGCCTTGATAGCGGCGCTGACGATTATCTCGTCAAGCCCTTTGATCTTGATGAGCTGCTGGCACGGCTTAGAGCGCTGATAAGGAGGCGGGACGGACGTTCGGATGTGGTCCTGAAGTGCGGAGATGTTGAAGTCGATCCTGCCGCCATGGTGGTGCGCAGCACATCGGGGCAAGTCGCGATGACGGCCAAGGAGTTTCAGATGCTCAAGCTCCTCATGGAACGCGCCGGCAAGTACGTTACAAAAAGCGATATCGAATACGCGCTCTACAGTGCTGAAAGCGCTGTGGAGAGCAATACGACGGAAGTCGTGATCTACAATCTGCGGAAGAAGCTTGGCAGCGACTTCATCAAGTCGATCCGCGGCGTGGGATACATGGTCGAGCAATGATCAGATCGACGCTGACGCGCAAACTGTTTTTCAGGATTGCGCCAACTATTTTGATTACCATCGCCCTGATCGGGGCGTTCGCCTTCCGCAGCGCCACACGCGAAATCAACAATATCTATGACGCACAATTGATCAACGACGCGAATGTTCTTTGGACGCTGCTGGAACGCCAGGTTGAAAAGCCTGGCATTCATAAATCCAAGCAGGTCAACGATATTGATCTGGCAATGGGCAACCAGCTGGCAATGAACGAGGATGCGGATGACTATGCCGACGCCCATATGTTCCGTGCCTGGAAGGACGGGGAGATTGAGGTTTTCTCGAGCACCGCATTCCCGAAGACGGTTCCCGAGCAGCGAGCGGGATTTACGAACGTGAATTACGGCGGCGAAGACTGGCGTGTGTACGCCCTGCCAATTCCGCAAACGACAATTACCGTGGAAGTCGGAGAAAAGCTTGCCCTTCGCAAATCGCTTGTGTCAAATATTCTCCTGAACCTGTCTTTTCCATTGCTGGTCCTCTTCCCGCTCATCGCAGTCTTGATCTGGTTCGGGATCAGGAGCGGGCTCAGCGCGATGCACGGATTGGTGCGGCAAATTCGCAGTCGTTCCCCGGATGACTTGTCTGTCATTGCCGTCGATACGTTGCCGAGGGACCTTTCTCCCCTCGGCAGATCGATTAATCAGCTTCTAGACAAGCTTGACCGCTCATTGACGGCGGAGAGGCGTTTCGCCGATCACGCTGCCCATCAACTGCGAACTCCTCAGACATCTCTCAAGTTATTGCTTCAAATGCTGGCGAATGCCGAGAGCGAGCAGGAACGCAAGGCCATCATCGGCGACCTCGTGGCGAGCAATGAAAAGGCGATGCACCTGATCGAGCAACTGCTTCGCGCCGCCCGTGTCAGCCATCAGCCGATGCTATTGAAAAGCGTTTCATTGTATAACACCGTGGCTTCGGTCATAGGCGAGTTCGGCAACATCATTCATCTCAAGAAACTTGAAGTGTCGCTGCATGGCGATGAAGATGCGCAGGTCAATGCGGATGAGCCTCTCCTTCGCCTGATGATTGCCAACCTTGTAGACAATGCAATCAAATACTCCCCCGTCGGCGGAACCATCGAGGCATCGATCACACCCAAGAACGAGTCTTGGCTGCTATCCATCAGCGACAGCGGGCCCGGAATAGCGGCGCAACATCGCGAAGCCGTGTTTCGGCGCTTCTACCGGATAGATACGCCACATGCCGAGGGATCGGGATTGGGATTGGCGATCGTTGCCGACATAATTGACCGTTTCTCCGCCACTATCGCATTGAACGCTGCAGGATCAGGCAGAGGTTTGAGCGTAGACGTGCTGATGCCGAGAGCATAATGCGCGTCTTCTTGCGATTTCAGTTTCATTTCATTTTGGCATAATTCTGCACTCAGGCACGGCTGATAGAACCCCTGCACGATTGTGCAAGGAGTTTTTGAATGCACGTGTATTGCGATTTCGATGGAACGATTTCGGTCGAGGATGCGACCGATTTTGTGCTCTCAAACTTGGCTGATCCCGCATGGGAAGCCATCGAACAAGAATGGCTGGACGGCGAGATCGGTTCTGCCGAATGCATGCGCCGCCAGGTCGCCCTGATCCGCGCCAAGCAACATGAACTCGATGATGTGCTTGAAGATGTCGTTATTGACCCGACGTTTCCGGCCTTCGCAGATTTCTGCAGCCGTCACGCTATGCCGCTTACGATCGTGAGTGACGGCGTCGATTATTTCATCAAACAAATTCTCGTGCGCACCAACCTCAGCCATATTCCGGTAATCGCCAACAAGCTGACGATCGTCAATCCGGAGGGAAAGCCATCCTACCATCTGGCTTCTCCCCACGCCGATCCGGATTGTTTGTCAGCCTCGGGAGTTTGCAAGTGCAGATCCCTGACGCCGCGTGACTTGCGGGTCTACGTCGGTGATGGCCGCTCGGATTTCTGCGTTTCACATCAACCGGAGTTGGTCTTCGCAAAGGGGGAACTGGCTGACTACTGTTTTGCCGAGGATATCCCCTTCATAGCGTACGAGACCTTTACCGATCTCACCCACAGCCTCAAGAGCACTGTTCCAAGCCTATCGGCCAATGCTCTCAGCACTCCGCGCCACGCCGCATAACCAACAAGCGAGAACCTGAATGAACACAAATTTTATCCTGAAGCAGCCCGAGCTCGTATCTCCGCTGCCGAACTCGGAACTCGAACTGCGTCTGCTTGAGGCGACCTATTGTTCTCACGGCGATACGGTCCATTACGCCCAGGAGCCGAGCTTTTTCGAATCGTGCGAAGGCTCGTACCTTTACGACAGCAAGGGTACTCCGTTCCTCGATCTGCAGATGTGGTATTCGGCGGTTAATTTTGGCTACCGCAACCCGCGCCTGAATGCCGCCGCACATCGGCAGTTGGACACGCTGCCTCAGGTGGCATCGCAATATCTGCACAGGGAAAAGGCCGAACTAGCGGCCATGATTGCTCAAGACGCAGAACGAAAATTCGGCACAAAAGGACGGGTTCATTTCAATGTCGGCGGCTCGCAGGCCATCGAGGATTCGCTGAAACTCGTGCGCAACTATTCAGGCGGAAAGAGCC
>NZ_JBFUMG010000144.1:0-9527 GCF_054049495.1 Phyllobacterium sp. P5_D12
ATTGTTACCTCTGCGGGAGCTTCAGGGGAGCTCCCGTTTTCACGGTGCGGATGGCGAAATTCGAACGGATGTCCGCAACGCCAGGAAGCAACAACAGCTTTTCAGTGAGGAACCGCTCGTAGGCGCTCAGATCCTCGACAACCACCTCGGCGAGAAAATCTGCAGTTCCGGAGATGAGGAATGCGGCTGTCACTTCCGGCATGGCAATGAGCGCCGCCTGTTGCGCGTCCGAATTTTCGCGGCTGTGCTGCCCGACCTTGATTTCAACGAACACTGTCAAGCCGAGACCGACTTCCTTGCGGTCGATATCCGCGCGGTAACCGCGGATGACTCCGGCCTTTTCCAGATTGCGGATACGGCGCAGGCAAGGTGAGGGCGAAAGATTCACCTTTTCGGCAATCTCGACGTTCGTGGCCCGTGCATCCTCCTGCAGCGCTTCGAGTATCCCAATATCGAATTTGTCCAGATTTGGCATAAATCGCATATTCTCCATATTTTGCTTATCGAATATTGCTGAAAGGCTACTCAGAGTGGCATCAACTTGCAAGGACATGCTCATGCCATAGGCGCTATCCTGCCTTTCAACCGAAGATGTTCGGGCATTTTGAAAGGAAGTTCCGATGGTTGCTCTCAGTCCAGAATTCAGGAAATCCAATTCCCTCGCCACAGGCTATGCGGGTGCGCTGGTCACCGTTTTCATCTGGGCGACATGGATCATTGCCACCCGCCACAGTAGTGGCACGCATCTCGGCACGATCGATCTTGGCCTCATCCGCTACGGTGTTCCGGCATTGGTCCTCGCACCGGTTTGGTTGAAGACGGGACTTATCCCTCGTGATGTTCCGCTCGCTCTTCTGACGATCATGGTCTGTGGTGCTGGTGCACTGTTCTTTCAGGTCACCACCTTCGCCATCCATTCGACACCCGCTTCGGCCGTCGGGGTTCTCCTCGGTGGTTCCATGCCGCTTGCTGCCGCGCTTATCGGTGTCGTTGTGTTCGGTGAGCGGCCGGATTTCACGCGCTGGCTTGGCCTTGGCTCCATTGTCGCCGGTCTTGCCATCCTTCTCGTGCTTGCCCTGAACAGTCATGAAATCACCTGGGTCAGCTTCGTCTTCCTGCCACTTGGTGCCTTGCTCTGGGCTGGCTATACCCATGCATTCAAGCGGTCCGGTTTGACGGCACTGCAGGGCGGTGCGCTGATCGCGGTCTGGTCTTTCCTCATTCACGTTGGCCTCGCGCTCACCTTCGGCTCCACGATTCTCGAGGTTCCACTGCCTGAGCTCGGTTTGCAGTTCCTGAGCCAGGGTGTCCTGTCGGGTCTTGCCGCGATGTTGGCCTATGGCATCGCCGTCCGTTCCCTTGGTGGCAGCCAGGCAGCTGCTTTCAGTGCACTGACGCCTGTTCTGGCTGCCCTTGGCGGTGCCATATTCCTTGACGAGCCGGTCGGCGTCTGGGAGATTGTGGCAGCACTTATCACCGGACTTGGCGTTGCCCTTTCAACCGGTATCCTTTCGCATCGCGCCAAGGGCTGATGCGAGGGACGCGCGCCTCGTCCTCCGCGTTTGGAGGAAACAGTTATGAACAAGCCGACAATCACCCAAGCGATGGTCGAGGCCTACGACGAATATACCCACCTGTCGCTTGACCGCCGCGCCTTCATGGAAAAGTTGACAAAGCTTGCCGGTTCCGGGGCTGCTGCCGCCGTCATCGCCCCGATGCTGGCGGCAAATGCCGCACAGGCTGGAATCATTGCGGTCGATGACCCAAGGCTTCGCACCAAGGACATTGTTTTTTCGTCATCCGCAGGAGACATCAAGGGATATCGGGCAAGCCCGGCAGAACGTTCGGGCAAGCTCCCGGCTGTCATTGTCATCCATGAGAATCGCGGCTTGAACGAGCATATTCGTGACGTTGCCCGCCGCATGGCGCTCGAAGGTTTTGTCGCGTTGGCGCCGGACCTGCTTTCCGCATCTGGCGGAACGCCGGGTGATGAAGACAAGGCGCGGGATATGATCGGAGCGCTCGATTCGAAAACTGCGATCGCAGAAGGCATTGCAACCATCGAATATCTCAAGCAGGACAAAGGGACCACCGGCAAAGTTGGCGTCGTCGGCTTTTGCTGGGGCGGTGGCATGGTCAATGATCTTGCCGTCAACGCACCCGATCTCGGCGCCGGGGTCGCATATTATGGCCGGCAGCCAAAAGCCGAAGACGTCGCCAAAATCAAGGCGCCGCTGTTGTTGCAATATGCCGGTCTCGATACGCGGATCAATGCAGGTATCGATGCCTACAAGAAAGCCCTCGAACAAAACGGCAAGAGTTTCGAGATCCATATTTATGATGGCGCGAACCACGCTTTCAACAATGATACGTCGGAAGCCCGCTATGACAAGAAAGCGGCGGATCTCGCCTGGAGCCGCACGGTAGCGTTCTTCCAGAAGAATCTGGCGTGAGGAGTACGAAAAACAAAAGGGAAACCAAAAGCTTGCGGGACCGTTCTAAGGCGATTAGAGCCTCGGGCGACAATATTGACKCAGTTCTGTTTCCCGGATGGCGAGACAATCCACGCGGAAGGTGGCGAGGCCGATGTTTATCCATCGGGCGATGCCGCCTGACAAAGTGGGTGTCCGCCAGCCGGAAACCCGAAGGGCCGGGTGAATTTGGACCAATTCCTTCGGGTTTCGGCATCGTCCGATGGATGAACATCGGCCTCGCCAAACCCCTCGACCTTGTCCACAAATTCCCTCCGGCAGAACGCGCCAATATTGTCGTCCGAGGCTCTCGTTCTCATTGAAAGAAGGAATGACCCGATGCGAATTGTTACCCTCGCCTTAAGCGCGCTTTTTTTGCTGGCAAGCGTCCAATTGGGCCTTGCACAAGAGCGGGTTTTTCCCGGCGGTTCCGGTGTCGGGCTCGTGCCTCCTCCCGGTCTGGTCCTGTCTACCAATTTCAGCGGGTTCGAAGATGCCGCCAAGGGTACATCGATCGTTCTGACGGAGCTGCCGGTGGACGCCTATGCGGAGCTCGCGGCAAAATTTAATCCCGATGGTCTGCGCGCGACCGGGATCGAGGCTGGGCAACCGGAAGATTGGCCTGTCGAAGGCGCTGTCGTCTCAAAACTTATTCGCGGCAGCCAGGTCGCGGCCGGGATCAAATATCGGAAATGGGTGGTCCTGGTCGGTGCCAAGACGACAACTGCCATGGTGACGGTACAGATACCCGAGGGCGTCCAGGGAGGCTTGTCCGATGCGGATGTCGAGACCGCCCTGCGCACCATCACGATCCGCACCCCGCCAAGCCTCGACGAGCAGGTCGCTGCTTTGCCGTTCAAGGTGTCCGATACGGCCGGGTTTCGCCCGGTGCGCGTGATAGCAGGGGCGACTTTTCTTTTGACCGAGGGGCCGAATGATGTCGCGGCAAACTCGATGCAGCCCATCATCATTATTGCGTCCAATCTCAATACTGCACCGGAAGCGCCGGCGCGGATGGCCTTTGCCAAACAGGCATTCGCCTCATTGACCGGCATCAAGGATGTGCAATCGGACAACGAGACGAGCTCTGAAGAAAATGGCGCCGAATGGGTCGAGATCGACGGGAGTGCCAAGGATGCTGCCAGCGGAGATGCGCTGTACGTCGCGCAAATTGCTCGTTTTGAAACAAGCCGTTACGTGCGCGCCATCCTGATCGTGCGGAGTAGCGAGAAGGACAAGTTTTCCGATCGTTTTCGAAAACTAGCCAAATCCCTGACGATCAACTAAAATTGGCTATGGAGAAAAGCTACCGACTCACCAAGAACGAGATACGGCCATTGATCCGCAACTACGGCGGTTGCATTGCGACGGATACGATCACGATCGATGGCTATCCGGTGCGCTTCATGTACCGCGAGGATCCTGACAACGAGATGGATAGTGGTTGGCGGTTTCTCTCGGGTTTCGAGAGCGACGACTATATGGAAGACCCGGACAACAGCGGCATCTTCGAGGTCAATACCATCGCCAATTACGATCCCAGTATCATTCCTCTTCTGGATGCACCTGTCGGCAGTGTGTTCGAAAAGACCGGCGAGCAGGAACGCTTCATCCCCGTCACCGATTGGCAGCCGGGCGAAGACGATGATGAGGATGACGACGACAATTAGATCCCGCCTTTTCGCATGCGGGAAGTCGTCACGGTAATCACACAGAGTTACAACTGGACAAGTCGTGTGCATTCCCCGAAAATGCACGCGTGGAAGACGTATATTGAAGGGTGGAACTGGAATGGCATTGGCAGACGCGGGCGCTTTGCTACGCAACGAAAACGGTATCGCGACGGTCGTTTCTATTCTGAAGAAACGCTTCGGCGATAGTGCGCAATCGGGCAAGTCCATTCGCGAACAGCACGCGCATACGACGAGTTACGTGCCGAACCAGGCACCGGATCTGGTCGTTTTCGTGGAGTCCGCCGAGGATGTTCAGGAAATAGTGCGCCTGTGCAGTGAATGGGGTGTTCCGGTGATCGCGTTTGGAACGGGCACTTCCCTTGAAGGTCATGTAAACGCGCCAGCCGGCGGCATTTCCATTGATCTTTCGCGTATGAATCGCATTCTCAAGGTCTATAGCGAAGATTTGAATGTCGTTATAGAACCGGGGGTTACGCGCAAGCAGCTCAACGAATATCTGCGCGACACGGGTTTGTTCTTCCCCATCGATCCCGGCGCCAATGCCAGCCTCGGCGGCATGGCGGCGACGCGCGCTTCGGGTACCAATGCCGTGCGCTATGGCACGATGCGCGAGAACGTGCTGGCACTGAAGGCAGTGATGCCGGACGGACGCTTGATCACTACGTCGAAGCGGGTGAAGAAAACATCGGCAGGCTATGACCTGACGCGTCTGCTCGTCGGTTCGGAGGGCACGCTCGGCATCATCACGGAACTGACGCTGAGGCTTTATGGCATTCCGCAAGCGATTTCCGGCGGCATCTGCGCGTTCCCAGATCTTGAAAGCGCTTGCAACGCGGTGATCGAGACCATTCAGATGGGTATCCCGGTAGCGCGCATCGAACTGGTCAATCAGCTCGAAATGCAGGCGATGATCGCCTATTCCAAGCTGGATTACGAGCCTGCACCCTATCTCTTTCTCGAGTTCCACGGCAGCGAAACGAGCGTGGCCGAGCAGGCGGAACTCTTCGGTGAAATTGCCGCTGCCAATGGCGGTGGTGAATTCAAATGGACAGCCAATGCAGAAGAGCGTGAGAAGCTCTGGTCGGCGCGCCACAATTCCTATTTCGCCTGCATGACGCTCGCGCCTGGAAAGCAGTCGCTTTCGACCGACGTGTGCGTGCCGATCTCGCGGTTGGCGGAATGCATCGTCGAGACCGAGAAGGATATCGACGAGAGCGGGCTGATTGCGCCGATCGTCGGTCATGCCGGCGATGGTAATTTCCACGTGCTCGTGCTGTTCGACGAGAAAGACCCGGTCGAGATCCAGAAGGTCGAGGCCTTTGTCGAGCGCCTCAATTTGAGGGCGATCGCCATGGATGGAACCTGCACGGGTGAACACGGCATCGGCCAGGGCAAGATCAAGTTCCTTCGGGCAGAGCTCGGTGGTGCTGTCGATGTGATGGAAGCGATCAAGCGCGCAATCGATCCGGGCAATATCATGAATCCCGGCAAGATCTTACGCCTTTAGGCTCACGAATTGATTCCTGGCGCTAAACCATTGTGTGAGCGTTGCAAATTGACCAGAAAGACTGTCATGTCTTGCCGCCGCCAAAAACTGGTGCTTATGGTGCCCGGCACGTATCGATCGGAGTAGGACACTGGCACGCCTGTTCGTATTTATCGGCGGATTACTGGTACTGGTGCTGACTGCGGCGCTGGTTGTGCCGTACTTTGTCGATTGGGCTGGTTATCGGTCCTCCTTCGAGCGCGAGGCTTCGGCGCTGCTCGGGCGCCCTGTGACAGTCGCAGGCAGCGCCAGCGCGCGGCTCCTGCCGTTTCCGTCTGTGACGTTTTCCGATGTCAAGGTCGGTGATCCGGGCTCCGAACCGGTGATGACGATCGAGAAGTTTTCGATGGATGCCGAGCTTGCGCCATTCGTACGTGGCGAAATCCTGATCTTCGACATGCGGATCGAGAAGCCGACGGCAAAGGTAGCCATCGACAAGAACGGCGTCATCGACTGGGCGATCCGGCCGCGCGCGCCGTTCCATTCGGCGCAGGTCAGGCTGGAGGATATGCGCATTACAGATGGCTCGGTGGTCATTCGCGATGCCTCGACGGGAACCACCCGGACGATTGGAAACCTCAACGCGTCATTGTCGGCAACCGACCTTTCCGGGCCCTGGAAATTTGATGGGACGCTTTTTTTCAACGGCGCAAAGACGGCTGTCTCCGCTTCGACGGGTGCTGCGAAGCCAGATGGCACGCTGAACGTCCATGCAAGGGTTTCCCCGGACCGCATTCCGGCAGCATTCGAGACCGATGGCGAATTGACCGTAAATGAAGGCGTGCTGAAATATGCCGGCAATATCGACATTCGTTCGGCTGACGAGGTGGCCGACGGTGCCAAGACTGCCGGGAAAACCGAAAAGCCGTTGCTTTCCAGCGTTCGCGTCACTGGACGTTTTGAGGCCGATCACGCCAAGATCGATATCCCCGAATTTCGCATGGAGCAGGGGACCGTCGACGATCCCTACATTGTCAATGGCAACGCGCTTTTCGACTATGGCAATGATCCGCATTTTGAAATCAAGGCGGACGGACAGCAGGTCACCTTTGCCAATCAGAATGAACAAGCCAAAGGCACGACACCCAAACCGGCCACCCCATCGGAACGGATGGGTGTATTCCGGCGTCTGATGGATCAACTGCCGATACCGACCGTTCCCGGCACGATCGACCTCAAACTTCCAGCGATCGTTGCAGGTGACACGACGATCCGCTCGGTGACGATCGACGCGGCGCCTTCGAACGGGGCTTGGCAGATCAATCAGGTCAAGGCGGAACTGCCGGGGCGGACCCAGTTCGAAGCCAAGGGAACGTTGCAGGTTGGCGATGATTTTGGCTTCGACGGGCGGCTGCTGATTGCATCGCGTCAGCCCTCGGGACTTGCCGCATGGCTGACGGATTCCGTTGACGAGTCGATCCGGCGCTTGCCCGGAGCCGGTTTTTCCGGTGATGTGAGCCTGCATGACGAGTTGCAGAAGGTCGATAATCTCGAATTGGCGCTTGGCGGCGCATCGCTCAGAGGCTCGCTGGTACGCAGCGCCAAGGGCGAATCCCTGCCGCTGACGCAACTGACGCTTGAGGGCGGGGCACTCGATGCCGATGCGCTGGAGGCTTTCGCGGCGATCTTCGGCAATACTGGAACGTCATCTGCAAACGGTTCGCCGCAGTTGCGCGGCCAGGATCTCGATGTGCATCTGAAAGCGGGGCCCGTCACACACAACCGGCTCGTTGCGGAAACTCTGGACACGGCTTTCCGCCTGCGCGATGGCGTTTTCGATATCGATCGGCTGACGATCGGTAATGTTGCAGGTACCACCATAACCGCGACCGGCAAGCTTGCACCCTTCAAGGCTGAACCTTCAGGCTCGCTCGACTCCACCATACTCTCCGACAATCTCGCTCCCTTTGTTACGGCGATGGCTGCCCGGTTTCCGGATTTCCCGTTCATCACGACCTTGAGCGAAAACGCCGCCCGGTTTCCGG
This sequence comes from Phyllobacterium sp. P5_D12, assembly GCF_054049495.1. Lineage (NCBI taxonomy): Bacteria > Pseudomonadati > Pseudomonadota > Alphaproteobacteria > Hyphomicrobiales > Phyllobacteriaceae > Phyllobacterium > Phyllobacterium sp. P5_D12. Next base: position 7,697 of record NZ_JBFUMG010000144.1, read on the forward strand.
GTCTCTTCGAGGAGACCAATCTCAATGTCATTGCAAACACTTTGCATGGCAAAGGCGGATCCGAGTTCTCTTTGAGCGCGGCCGGAAAAACCGGGGGGATGGACGTAACCCTCTCCGGCACGACCACGGAAAACGCCGACAAGTTGCGCTCGCTCGAGCTGACGATGGACGCGCGCAGTGCACAGGCGGAGACGCTGATGGCATTGATAGGGCTCCAGGCGCTGCCACTCGGGATGGCGGGCGAACTGGAGGCCGACCTCGCGTTGAAGGGGAATGAAAAGGATGGCCTGCAGACACAGCTTTCGCTGAAGTCCTCGGATGGACAGGCGCTTGTCGATGGCAGTTTTCGGGACATTGGCGGCGAGCTGAGCGGCGAGGGCCGTGCCTCGATCAAGGCAGCGGATCTCGAATCCTATATCGCAACGGCAGGTTATTCATTGCCCGGCTTTGGCAATGGCATGCCCGTGGACATCGCAAGCAGTTTCCAGCTTTCGAAGGGTAAGCTGACCTTGCCCGATTTGAGTGGCGAAGTGAGCGGCAGGAAGATCGCTGGCCGACTGGGCTTCGATGTCGAGAACGGTATACCGGCGGCGCAAGGCGATCTGACACTCGCACAACTCGACCTTCCGTCACTGGCGCAATTCATGCTGGGCACGAATGCGCTGGGAACTGAAGGTCGCAATGTTTGGCCGAAGGAGAACTTCGCGGCCGCTCCGCTTTTTCCTGTGAATTTCAATGTGAAAATAAATGCCGCGGAAGCTCCAGCGGGCATTCTTGGCACGATGGGTAAATTCCAGACGATTGCTACCCTGAAGGACGGCTCGCTTCGTCTCGACGATGTAAAAGGTGACCTGCTTGGCGGCCAGGTCCACGGTATGTTCGAGTTACGCAATACCAGCGGTACAGGTCTCGCAACCGGACAGTTTACACTCGACCAGACGGCTCTCGAGGCCCTCTACAAGCCCGACGAAGACCAGACGCCGCTGAAGGGCAAGGCGAAAATATCGGCCTCCGTAAATGCGACGGGTACCTCGATTGCCGAGATGATGGAATCTGTCGCCGGTTCGGGCGTGGTCTCGGTCGCGGATCTTGCGATCAACGCAATCAATCCTGGTGCGCTGAAGCCGATCCTTCAAGCAGCGGACGCGATGGAGGGACCCGTCGCCGCCGCTGCCGTGACTGCCACGATTGGCAAATATTTGCATGAGGGCACGTTCAATGCCGGCGCTGCGGAATTTGCCTTCACGATTGCCGGCGGCATGGCGCGGACCTCGACATTCCAGCTTCAAAGCGAAGCCGCAACTCTGGCCGCTGATCTGCGGCTCAATTTTTCCGACATGAGTATTGCATCGCAAGGGCGTTTTACCTTCGATCCTGGCAAGGCCGTGGTTGCTGGAGCCGACCCGCTTGTCGAGTTCAGCTTGGCCGGTCCACTGGACAATCCAAAATTGGCTTTGAACCGGCAGCCGCTTGAACAGTTCCTGACCCAGCGCACCTTGGAGCGCGAACAACAGCGCGTGGAAACCATGCAGGCCGCGCTTGTCGAAAAGCAGCGTCTGCGCCGCGAGGTCCAACTCTATCAGGCCCGCGCGAATGAGCGTGTGCGGCTTGCCGAAGAAGCCCGGCTCAAGGCCGAACAGGAAGCACGTGCAGCTGCTGAACGCGCCGAAGCTGAAAGGCTCGCCGCAGAGCAGCGGGCTTTAGCGGAAAGACGTGCAGCCGAGCAGGCGGCACAAAAAGCGATCGAACAATCGCAACCGGCACCAGCCCCGGCCGCGCCACAGCCGCAAACGCCCCCCGGACCGGGTGGCGCTGCAGCGGCGCCGCAGGG
>NZ_JBFUMG010000145.1:0-9347 GCF_054049495.1 Phyllobacterium sp. P5_D12
CAGGAAACGATAGAGCGCAACGAGATTACCGTTTCCCGGTCGAAGCGCAGCGCGGAACTCCGGCCTGTGACGAATGCCGCCCGCGAGGACAACATTGGAAATGCCCTCGGCCTTGAGTATCTTGACCAGGCCGCCGAGTTCGACAATTGAAATCTCGGCGTGCTCGCCCGCGTAGAGCTCAGGTTCCGCCTCGCCTTTGATCGCAACAATCAAGGGATTGTCGCCAAGCTTCCGCAGACTTTCGGCGACGGCGACAGGAAGCTGGCCATTGCCGGCGACAATGGCAGTCCGTCCCGCTATGGGCGGGTGCAGAGCAGTCGATGGCAGTGTTTTAGCTGTTGTCGTCACTGTCACTGATCTCGATTGCGGAATCGAGTGGCGGCGTACAATAGGCGCGCTTGGTATCAGTGGTGATGAAATCAACCAGATCGGCTACGGCGGGCGAATCCGGGAATGCCACGCGCACATCATCTGCACGGCTCTTGATCGATTTCGTGCGGTCGAACAGCATGCGGACGGCATGCCGCAGATTGTGGATTTCCGGACGCGCCATCCCCGAACGCTTCATCCCGATGATATTCAACCCGCCGAGATAGGCGTGGTTGCCGATAGCCATGCCATAGGGAACGAGATCGCTTGCCAAGGCAGCAAGACCGCCAATGAAAGCATGATGCCCGACACGTACGAACTGATGAATGCCTGCACCTCCGCCGATAATGACGTTATTGCCGATGGTGACGTGCCCGCCGATCATCACATTGTTGGAGAAGGTGACGTTGTCGCCAATCACGCAGTCATGCGCGACATGCGCATAAGCCAGGAACATGCAATTGTCGCCGATCGTGGTGATGCCGCGGCTGCCATCCGTACCGCGATGCATGGTCACGCCTTCGCGGATCACGCAGTTCTTGCCGATGACGAGTGTCGTATAGCCGCCCTTATGCTTGGTATTTTGCGGGTCACCGCCAAGAACGGCATTGGGATAGACCTTGGAACCGCTGCCAAGCGTCGTGGGCCCCATTATGGTGACATGGCCGATGAGTTCGACGTCATCGCCAATGACGGCTTCAGATCCGATGTGGCAAAATGGTCCGACAGATACCCTGTCTCCGATTTTCGCGCCCTGCTCGATGATAGACGACTGATGAATGCGAGACATAAAGGGGCTTAGACTCCAGACTCGTCTTCATCGGGAAAGCCTACCATGGCGGCAACTTCCGCTTCGGCAACCTTCACGCCGTCAACTTCGGCTATACAAGCGTATTTGTGGATGCTGCCGCGCTGCTTCAGCTTCGTCACCCGCAGCTTCAATTGGTCGCCAGGAACGACGGGCTTGCGGAACTTGGCGTTGTCGATGGTCATGAAGAAGACCTTGCCCGGCTTACCGCTGCCATTGTGAAAGAGAACGATCGCGCCGGCAGTCTGAGCCATTGCCTCGATGATCAAAACACCCGGCATGATCGGCAGCTCGGGAAAATGACCGGCAAAATGTGGTTCGTTGATGCTGACATTCTTGATGCCGGTGGCCGATACGTCACGGTCGATATCGACGATGCGATCGATCAGCAGAAATGGATAACGATGTGGCAGATTCGCCAGAAGTTTCTGGATGTCCGCAACTCCGAGGCTCTCCACTTTCACATTATCACTCATCTGAACCGCTCTCCTTCTTGGTTCGCGTCATCGCACGCACGCTTGCGATTTCACGGAACCACTGCTTGAACGGCTGAGCAGGCGCGCCAGCCCACCTCTCGCCGTCCGGTATATCGTTCATCACGCCGCTCGCCGCGGCGATCTCGACGCGTGAACCGATGTTGACATGATCCTTGATCCCGACGCTTCCACCGAGCATCGTCATGTCACCAAGGACCACACTGCCCGAAATGCCACATTGCGCAGCAATAACGCAATGCCGCCCTATACGCACATTATGGGCGATTTGCACGAGATTATCGATTTTCGTGCCTTCACCGATAGTCGTGTCAGCCAGAGCACCACGATCGACCGTTGTATTGGCGCCGATTTCGACATTGTCCTGAATAATGACGCGGCCGAGTTGCGGCATCTTGTCGAGCCCGGCCCTCCCAGGCACATAGCCAAAACCATCCTGGCCAATTCTTACACCCGGATGCAGCAAGACGCGATTACCCAAAAATGCGTACTGAACCGAGCAACTCGGAGCGATATAGCAATCTCGACCAATCTTGCAGCCATTGCCAATGACCACATTGGCGGCGATCACGGTGCCGGAACCGATAGAAACATTGCTCCCGATAATAGCGCCCGGCTCAATCGTAACGTCAGTTTCGATCTCTGCGGACGGGTGGACAATCGCATGGATCGATATACCGGTCTGTCCACTCCACAAATGCGCATTGACGGCATTGGGGTAGAGCGCGCGGCCAATGGCAGCAAAATCCTGCTGCGGATGACGGGTTACGATAATGGCGACGTTCTTGGGAACGCTAGCCTTTATTTCGTCGGTACACAGTACGCCGGCAGCCTTGAGGTCACCGAGATCCACGGCGTGTTTCTTGCTTTCGATAAATACGACCGCATCGGGACCTGAATCCGAAAGCGAAGCCAGCCGCTTGACCGGCCGATTTGCCAATGAACTGTCCACGAGAACGCCATTGGTCAGACCTGCGATCTGACCAATTGTCACGTTCAACAGTGGCTCATAAAAGATAGGATCGGCCATCGGCTACTTTCTCCCCCGGGGAAACTTGCTCCCCCCGGGAGGTCAGCAATCTATCAGAACTTGCTCGACATGCCGAAGTTGAAATTCTGAACCTGATCGCCTTCAACCTTTTTGACCGGCACAGCATAATCGAAGCGCAGCGGACCGAATGGAGACGCCCACATGATGCTGGCGCCGACCGATGCACGCCATTCCATTTCGGTTGAACCTTGAGCCTCCGGAAGATCATTCCCGTAGAGCGTCGCGGCGTCAGCAAATACAGCACCACGAATACCGATGCTCTCCGGAACAACAGGCATCGGGAACTGCGTCTCCAGCGATCCGCTGAAGTAAGTATTACCACCAAGGAAGCTGCCGTCGGCGTCAAGGCCTGGGGTCAAATCACGAGGACCTATACCAGCATATTTGAAACCGCGGATCATTTCGCTGTTATTCTTGAACAGGTCGAACACCCGCAGATCTTCGTCGCCGAAACCAGCGATATAACCCGCGCCAACACCGACCAAGCCAACAATGTCCATCTCATCGGACAGCGTCTTGTAATACTGACCTTTGAACGTGGTCTTCAGGAAGTTGGCGTCACCGCCGATACCAGCATATTCCTGATTGAACCTCGCGTAGATACCGTCATGTGGGTTCTTTGTATCGTCGATCGTATTATACGTCAGCGACCAGCTTACCGATGACTTGATCCAAGGGCTTTCGTCAGCCGCATCCGCAAACGCTTGCGATATCTCGCTAAGATCCGGAGTGCCATCAGGATTCAGCGCATCGCCGTCAATCTTATACTTTTCTTCAGTGAGATTGTAGGCAACACCGGCCGTCAAATCATCGGTGATCGGCAGACCGAAGCGAATGGTACCGCCGGTCAAATCCGTCTCGTATTTGTTGTTCACACCCGACTGGCGTTTGAAAATATCGAAGCCGGCTGCAATGCGCTGACCAAGGAAGTATGGCTCGGTAAACGACAGCGAATAAGATCGGTTGTTATCAAGACCGCCGCCAGCGGCAATACGGACGTACTGGCCACGACCGAGGAAGTTGCGCTCGGTGATCGAAGCTTCAACCGTCGGCCCAGGGTTTTCACCACCGGTCGTATAACCGCCACCGATGGAGAATTCACCGGTCGATTTCTCGATGACGTCAACGACAAGCACAACCTGATCGGGCTGCGAACCGGGCGCCGTCGAGATGTTGACTGTCTGGAAGAATTGCAAAGCCTCCAAACGGCGCTTGGCACGCTGGATCAAAACCTGGTTGAAGGCATCGCCTTCACTGACATCGAATTCACGGCGGATGACGAAGTCGCGGGTCTTTTCATTGCCGCGGATTTCAATGCGCTCGACATAGGCGCGTGGGCCTTGATCGATGGCATAGGTCACCGAGATCGTATGATTCTCGAAGTTGCGATCACCGCGTGGCTCAACCTTGGCAAAGGCGTAGCCCTGACCGGCAACCTTCTCGGAAACCTTGATGATCGAGTCTTCGACTTCCTTGGCGTTGTAGGTATCGCCTTCCCTCGTCTTGACAAGGCCGTTCAACTGCGAGGTATCAACACCCTCGACCGAGCTTTCGATCTGAACGCCGCCGAACTTGTACTTCTCACCTTCTTCAACTGTGATGGTGATCGTGTAGTCGTTGGTGGCTGGATCGAGGTCCGCCGTGGAGGAAATCACACGGAAATCCGCGTAACCGCGGTTGTAATAGAACCGGCGAAGCGCTTCCTCGTCTGCGCGAAGGCGATCTTCGCTATAAACGTCGTTCCGTGTCAGCCAGGAAAGCGGAGTGGACTTTTTGGTCGAGATAACGTCGCTCAGGCGGCGATTGCCAAAAGCCTGATTGCCGACGAAATTGATCTTGGCAATCTTGGTGCGATCGCCTTCATTGATCTCGAACACGACATTGACGCGTCCTTCGCCCAGATCCATCGTCCGGCCAGAGACCGTGGCATCGCTGCGGCCGACATTGCGGTAGGCGGCACGTACAGCCTCGACATCGGCATCAAGCGTCGCCTGGTCGAAAGCGGCGCGCGGCTTCAATTGCACAGCATTTTGCAGCGCAGGATCCTTGATCTTCTTGTTGCCCTGGAAAATGACCTGGTTGACGACCTGATGCTCATTGACCTGAACGATCAATGTTCCACCTGACTGGCTGATACGCACATCGCTGAACAGGCCGGTGCCGAACAGGCGCTTGGTTGCCGCATCGATGTCTGCATTGGAAAAAGGCTTGCCGGGCGTAATCCCCAGATTGTCGCGAACCGTCTGGGCATCCACACGTGTGTTACCGCGCACTTCAATGCGGCTTACTGTTGCTGCCTGTGCTACTGTTACGCCTGCTACCGTGGTTACGATTGCACCCGAACTCACAAGAGCCGCTGATATGGCGAGCGCTGACGCTGCACCAACAAATTTTGAACTTGCCGCCATAGGCCTTATGAACCTTCGTTTCTCGTTGTCCCCGGGCGAGACCCCGGAATAAGCACTTACTCGCACACCGTCATAGCCGGTTTTTACATACACGCAAGGCTTACGGTTAAAATCTGTTTACTTCACAAGAAAGCGTGGCATCCATGCCACGCCAATCGAAGCTTATAGTAAACAGATCATATCGCTTGACCAGCCAGCGCCTCAAATTTTCATCAATGTTTAACGTTTGCTACCGGCAAGCAAAAAGATCGTTAAACACAACAAACCCCATGAATCCTAAGACTAAAAAGAATCCGGCGCGAAAGAAAATCTCTTGGACAACCGGCCTGACAGGCTTCCCGATGACGGCTTCGGCTGCATAGAAGACCAGATGCCCGCCATCAAGAGGCGGCAAGGGAAACAAATTGAGCAGGCCGATACCGATGGATAGCATCGCCGTTAGCTGGATAAGCCAATCAACGCCCTGGCTCGCCGCCTGCCCCGCCATTGTGGCGATCTTGACAGGCCCTCCCAACTGGCACTTGTCTTCACGACCTGCGAAAAACCGGCTGAAAAACTGACCGGTGCGGGCTATGATAAATCCGCTTTCACGCACAGCTTGAACAACTGATTCGACGGGGCCGTATTCGATCCGCCGGAAGTTCCCCAACTCCTGATTGTTGACCACGCCGATCACTGCGATCTTGACAGTGTTTCCGAGCGGATCCTTTTGCTCCAGCAGCTCGGGTGTCGCGGTCAGCTTAATTTCCTGACCCTTGCGCTCCACCACGAAATTCAGGGCGTCGCCGGCTCGCGAAGACACATGACGCTGAACGTCCGAAAAGGTCTCGACTTTGTCGCCGTCTACGCTGATGAAACGGTCGCCTGGCTGAAATCCGGCAATTGCTGCAGGACCACCGGGGCGGACTTCCGCCACCATAGGGTCAGCGACCATCTTGCCATATAGAGAGAAGAACACCGAAAAAATGGCAACCGTCAGCAATATGTTGAACGCGGGACCCGCAAAGACCGTGGCGGCACGCTTCCAGACTGGCTGGGTATGAAAGGCAACAGCCCGCTCTTCAGGTGTCATCGCTGCAGCCGGCGTTCCTACGGAGCTGGATACGCCCTCGTCGCCGGCAAATTTGACGTATCCGCCAAGCGGAATTGCCGAAAGCTTCCAGCGCGTGCCCTTGCGATCGGTGAATCCTATTAACTCTGGCCCAAAGCCGACGGAGAATGCCTGGACACCAATTCCGCACCACCGTCCCACAAGGTAGTGACCCATTTCGTGGACGAAGACCACGACGGTCAGAACAATCAGGAATGGCAGAATCGTTCCGATCAAAACGCTCTGAGTACCGAAGAGAGTATGCAGTGTTTCTGTCAATATATCCTCCGGGCCAATCAGATGACCCTGTGGGTTCGCTCGTCTAGAAAAGAATGTCGTACGGCGTTTCCGGTGTCACCAGAATTGCCCCGATGACGTATAGCAATGCTGCAGCAGCTACAAGTCCGTCGACCCGGTCCATCACACCACCGTGACCGGGGATGAGCTGGCCGGAGTCCTTAATGCCAAATCGACGTTTCACCCATGATTCGCCAAGATCGCCGATCTGGGCGGTGATCGACAATAAAAGCGCGATCAGCGGAACGGAAACGCTGCCCGCCGGCGTGATAAAGGCGGCAAAACCGACGCCGGCCGCTACCCCTGCTGCTGCGCCGCCAATTGCACCTGACCAGGTCTTGTTGGGCGAGAAGCGCGGCGCTAGTTTTGGCCCGCCAAGCGCCCGTCCGTTGAAAAACGCAAAGATATCGGTCGCCCAAACGACGGCAAACAGGAACAGGATTGCCGCAAACCCATCGCCTGTGTCACCGCGCAACAATGTCAGCGCGATGGCTGGAAAGCCGGAGTAGATGAGGCCGAATGCCGGCCAATAGCCATTCGCACGCCCGCCGATTGCGGCAACAAGCGCTGCGCCTGCGAACAGCACGCTAATCATCGTCAAGACATCTTGGGTGAAGAGAAGCACCACCATTGCACAGATAAGGCAAATCCAAGCCAAACCGCGGGTGACGGATGTCGACCTCTGGAATGTGATGAGTTGCCATTCGTAAAACACGCTCAAGCCTATCGCGCAGGCCAGAATACCGAAGGCAAATCCGCCGAGCGAGGTAAGAACGACCGCAATGACGATAAGGACAATCGCGCTCAGAATGCGTTTTTGCAGATTGGAAAGACCACTAAAGCCAATTCCGATCATATCGCACCGGTCTGCCGCAGAGGATTGGCCTTAAAGGTCACAGGGCGATTTCCTGCGCCGCCACACCGCCGAAGCGTCGTTCGCGCATCTGGAACGTTTCTATGGCCTCGGCCAGATGGGAAGGCCGGAAGTCGGGCCAATAGCAGGGCAAGAACATGAATTCGGAATAGGCTGCCTGCCAGAGAAGGAAATTCGACAGGCGCATTTCGCCGCTGGTCCGGATAATCAGATCGGGATCAGGGATATCGGCCGTATCCAGCCGCACCGATATGGCTTCGGGCGTAATGTCTTCGTGGGTGATAACACCCGATGCAACGTCCGCAACCAGGCGCTGAACGGCACGGGTTATTTCATTGCGTGAACCATAATTGAAGGCAATAACCAGCGTGAGCCCTGTGTTCCTGATCGTCAGCGTTTCCGCTTCGTCGAGAAGGCGGCGAATATCCTTGGCCAGATCCTGCCGTTCTCCAATGATCCGCACCCGCACATTCTCTCTGTGCAGATCAGCGAGATCGCGTCTGATGAAGAGTTTCAGAAGTCCCATAAGATCGGTAACTTCCGAGCGCGGCCGCGACCAGTTTTCGGACGAGAACGCAAACAGCGTCAGGAATGGTATATCCATCTTGCCCGCGGCGCGGATAACCTCACGCAGCGAATCGACGCCGGCCTTGTGGCCAGCCGTCCGCGGCAGTCCCCTCGCCTTTGCCCAACGGCCATTTCCATCCATGATGATGGCAATGTGGCGCGGATTGGACATTGGCTTTGACCTCCAGTGGACTGATTACGTTATTGTCGGTTCGGACACTTTTGAGAATTTACCCTCATGAGGCGTGTGGGTTGGTATTCGAGAACCGGAGCACTGGAAACGCAACACATATCCATCAAGTGGTGATCAAAAGTTTCTCAAACCTGCATGATTTCCGCTTCTTTGACAGCAACGACTTTATCCATTTCTGTAATGGTGTCATCTGTCAGTTTCTGGACTTTTTCGGACAGGACACGATTGTCGTCCTGACTGATGTTGCCGTCCTTTTCCAACCTCTTCAATTCGTCCATGCCGTCGCGGCGAACGTGACGCGCTGCGACCTTGGCATGCTCGACATATTGATGGGCGATCTTGACCAGTTCCTTACGGCGCTGCTCGTTGAGTTCGGGCAAGGGAATACGCAAATTGTTGCCGTCGGTAATCGGGTTGAGGCCAAGGCCTGACTCCCGGATCGCGCGCTCAACCTTGCCCACCATCGACTTGTCCCAGACGGACACTGCGAGCATTCGCGACTCTGGCACAGTGATATTGGCAACCTGATTGAGAGGCATCTGCGAACCATAGGCCTCGACAGTAATAGGCTCCAGCAGGCTTGCCGAAGCGCGGCCGGTGCGAAGCCCGCCGAGATCGTGTTTCAGAGCCTGTATGGCACCGTCCATCCGGCGCTTCAGGTCGTTCAGATCGAGTGCGTCACTCATGCTCAATGCTCCTTATTCTTGGCAGAACTGCCCGACAGAACAATCAATGGTCCGATACAACCGTTGCTCGTCCTCTACCCTGTAGCACTTCTGCAAAACCACCCTTTTCGTGGATCGAATAGACGATTATTGGGATATTATTTTCACGTGCAAGAGCAACAGCCGTTGTATCCATCACCGCGAGCCCGCGATCCAGCACGTCCTTGTGGGTCAGATGATCAAACCGCACAGCATTTGGGTCTTTTTTAGGATCGGCTGAATAAATTCCGTCGACTTGGGTGCCCTTGAACAGGGCATCGGCCCCAATCTCCGCTGCACGCAGGGCAGCGGCGGAGTCTGTCGTAAAGAACGGATTGCCCGTGCCTCCGGCAAAGATCACAACCTTGCCCATGTCCATATATTCGGTCGCCAGCCGTTGCGAAAATGTCTCGCAGAATTCAGGCATGGTGACCGCCGAAAGGACAACCGTGTCGATACCGATCTTCACCAGTGAAGTGCGTAGCGCCAGGG
>NZ_JBFUMG010000146.1:0-9341 GCF_054049495.1 Phyllobacterium sp. P5_D12
GTAAAATCCATGGCCGCCTTCGCAGGCAGCATACGGAGCAATTTGAGGATACCGAAAATAACAAATGCCGACAGCCAGTAGTTGAATTTCTTCAACCGCTGGCTCCAACGGAATAGCGCTAACTTTGTATTGAGCTTCATTCTGGATCAGTTTACGCGCAGGATGATCTTGCCGAAGACGTCCCGGCCTTCCATCCGCTTCAATGCCGTATCGATATCATCGAAGCCGACTTCGGTGTCGATGACTGGATGAACAAGGCCACGCGCCATCTTCTGCATGGCATCAGCCATGTTTTCCATGCGGCACCCGAACGAGCCGAGAAGCTTCAACTGCTGCTGGAACAGCATCATAAGGTTCATGCTGGTTGAAACACCCGAGGTCGAGCCGCAGGTGACCAGCCGCCCACCGCGGCGCAACGATAGCATGGACCCCGCCCATGTGTCGGCGCCGACATGCTCGAAGACAACATCAACGCCCTTCTTCTTTGTCAGCTTGCGCACCACGCCTTCGAAACGGTCCTCGCGGTAATTGATGACGTGATCTGCCCCCAGGGCCTTGGCCTTCTCGATCTTGTTGTCCGAGCCGACGGTCGTGATGACCGTACAGCCCATCTTCTTGGCGAGCTGGATTGCAGCCGATCCAATGCCAGAGCCACCAGCGTGGACGAGAATCGTTTCTCCCGGTTCGAGCTTGGCATTATCAAACAGCATGTGCTCGACCGTTCCGAAGGTGACCGGCGCAACGGCAGCGCCGATTTCATCGACGCCAGGAGGAGCCGGGACAAGCAAACGGGCTTTGAGGTTGACTTTTTCCTGAGCGAAGCCATCGAGATGGAAGCCGTGCACACCGGAGACATGTTCGCAAAGATTGTCGCGACCTTCACGGCAGGGACGGCACAATCCGCAGGTCTGCGCACCATAGATCGAGACGAGCTGGCCTGGCAGTAGATTGCCGACGCCCGCGCCGATCGCATCGACAACGCCCGAAGCTTCCGCGCCGATCGTCAATGGCATCTTGCGCTTGGCAAAGGCCATGCCCCGCCAGCCCCAGACATCAATGTGATTGAGTGCAACAGCTTTGATGTTGACAGTGACCTCGCCGGGACCGGGTGCAGGTGGGGGCGCAACATCGACGATCTCGAGCTTGCGGTCTTCAATCAATTGTAGTGCACGCATATCCGTTTCCTTATTCAGGCCACGGATTAGTTCGGTTCTGCCGTCATGACAAGACACGTATTTTGTCCGCCGAAGCCGAATGAACTGGAAAGCACCGATGAGACACTTGCTTCGCGCTTAACGTTGGGGACGACATCCATGACAATTGCCGGATCAGGATTGTCATAGTTGATCGTCGGCGGGATGGTACCGGTCTGAATAGTCAGTACAGAGAATACGGCTTCAATCGCACCGGCAGCGGTCAATGTGTGGCCGATCATCGACTTGTTTGACGACACCGGCAATGATGAAATGCGATCGCCAAAGACCGTCGACAACGCCAGATATTCCATCTTGTCGTTTTCTGGCGTCGACGTTCCATGGGCGTTGATATAGTCAATTGCGTCTTCCTCAATCCCTGCATCTTCAAGGGACGCGCGAACCGCACCAATGGCCGGCGAACCGTCCGGTTTTGAACGGGTACGATGGAAGTCATCGGCCTTTTCGCCGCAACCACGCATGATGCCAAGAATATTTGCACCTCGTGCGACGGCCGATTCGAGCGATTCCATCACCATAGCGCCAGAGCCTTCTGCCATGACAAACCCATCCCGATCTTTCGAGAAGGGCTTTGCGGCCTTGTGGGCCGGATCGTTATGTGTGGATAGCGCAGAGAGCAGCGAGAACCTAATCAGCGCTTCCGCGGAAACCGAACCATCCGTGCCGATCGACAGGACCCTGTCGCTTTCGCCGCGACGGATGGCTTCCACCCCCAACTGAATGGCAGTCGCGCCAGAAGCACAGGCTGTAGACAAAGTGATCGGTAGACCGCGCGTGCCGAACTTATCGGCCAGAACCTCAGCGATATGGCCAAATTCCGCGGTGTTGAACATGTCGATCTGCGGGCCTCGACGGCATGCGGCGAGCAGCAGGTCGTATCCGGGCTCGCCTTCAGACTTGACCAGTGCGTCCAAGGCAAGGCGATTGCGCCATTCGAGTTCGACCGGCGGAGCAGCCAGGAAAAGCGGGCCGCCGAAGTCATCGACTGGAAAACCGGCCTGCGCTACAGCTTCCTCCGCTGCAAGCGACGCCAGCTTTTGCGACAGTGCCGAAGCGCCTTTGGTGCTTTCTTCAAGAAAATCGACAGTCCCGGCGATCTGCGTTCGCAGATTGTCCAAGGCGAACCGTGTAATCGTGTGGATGCCGGACGTGCCGGAAGTCAGCGCAGCCCAGTTCTCTTCCTTACCTTGCCCGAGGGATGAGACAACGCCTAGGCCGGTTATGGCGACAAGGGGGCGGCCGAGATGATCAGTATATTTGGACATGGAAATATCCCTCAAACTTTGACCAGGCGGGCAACGCCTTCGCTGCGAGTTCCGCCAATGGACGTCGCGAGCGCGGTATTGACGCTGGACGGTCCGGCTTTCTCATTCTTCGCGTCGACAGGCGGGAACGCAGATCCATTGAAAACGCTCAGCGCAGCCAGAGCAACGACCAGTGGGAATTGTGCTTCGCGCAGATGGCCGAGTTTGCCCGCGACGCCGCGCACCGCCGAACTGGAGAATGTATCGAGCGCCGCTTTCTCTACCGCAGTTACGTGTTTGGCTCCGCTAGCGCCTGAAATGATCAGATCTGCAGCTTTGTCTGCGCTTGCCGCACCGATCAGCTTGGCTACAGTTTGGGTTAAATCATCGCGGTTGCGTCGAATTTGAGCGCTGTAGATACCATCGATGGCGGCATATACGCGTGCACCGCGTTTTTTGGCGTGATCAGCACTTTCCAGAACCAGGAACGCTCCACCAGAGCCGGTAACGATCCCGCCCCCGGCGCTGTCTTCTCTTTGCCAAAGCGGCGCCCAACCATCGCGCTTGAGCATCCCGTTCAATTCGTATCCCAACAACATGTCTGGATGCTGGGAATTGTACGCACCACCAACGAGCGCATGTGTACTCTGTCCGGAGCGAATGCGAGCTACAGCTGTGTCGATCGCCGAGATACCCGAGCCTTCCTCACCCATGAATGTACGTGAAGAACCGGTGACTTTGTGGACGATGGAGATATTTCCAGCAAGCAGGTTCGAAAGCTGTGCCAGAAACAAGGTTGGGCGCAGCTCGGTCGTGAGCTTCTCGTTTAGCATCGTTCCGATATCATTGCGCACACGCGCTTCGGCAAGGATCTGCGTGTCTACCGAGACGTCGCGTTCCCCACCGCCTGCCGCCACTACCATATCCATGCTGGCGCAGAGCGATTCGTCGTCTTTTATGCCTGCATCTTGCAGCGCGAGGCCAGCTGTGTAGGTCCCTATACGCTGCCACGTCTCCATCTGCCGCTGGTCACCACGCTTCGGTATCTGGTTGTTCCAGTCGACTTCGACGAGCGGATGAACGGTATAAGGCTTGAACGTTTCGCTATCGATGCGGGGTTCGAGCCCGTCATTGAACGCCTTCCAATGGGCGTCGACGCCTTCGCCAAGTGAAGAAATCAGTCCGATACCAGTAATGACGACGGTGTTGTTCTGCATTGTCTCGCAACACCGTTTGTACGGTGTACCCGGTTAGCTGGAAAATCAGGCCTTCTTGGCAGCGACGAGTTCGTCGATCTTGGCACACAGGTTTTTCAACACGAAGTATTCTTCGGTCGGAACCTTGCCGTCATTGACTTCCTGCGTCCACTGTTCAAGCGGGATCTTGATACCGAAGGCCTTGTCGATCGCAAAAACGATGTCCAGGAAATCAAGGCTATCGATCCCCAGATCGTCAATTGTGTGACTCTCCGGCGTAATGGAGTCGCGATCGATCTCACTGGTTTCGGCAATGATGTCGGCGACCTTGTCGAATGTATCGGACAATTGATTTTCCTTTGCTTATCGTGCCTCAGGCAAGGGCACTGATGTAGAATGAAGCCGGTATCTAGCGTTTTTCATGCTTCAGGGAAAGACCAAAGCTGCGCTGTGATTAGTCGAATATGATTCTTCCTGCGATATGAACGGTTTCACCTTCCTCGGCTTTGGAAACAACGACCGCTTCTGTTGGACGTGGCGTAACACCGGTGAGAGCAATGATATTGGCGCGATCAGTCATCATTACCAGGTTGCCAAGGCCCTTGAATGCGACTATCGCCGCACGAATTTGGTCGATCTGGATTTGTTTGGCAGCTTCGTTCGCAGGCAATGGATCGAGCGGCTTAAAGATTTCAGCGGAGATTGAATCGAATGACAGCCGTGCGGTTTCCCGTGCATTGCAGGTAGAACTTGTAAGAACTTTGTCGATTCGCACCCCGCGTGCGGCAAAACGGGCTCCAAGTTTTTGCGCCAGCTGGCGCCCGCGGTCGGAAAGCGTTTGCGTGACCGAACAATCGGCCGAGCTGTCAATGGTTGGACTCAAGGTTCCGGAAGCATCGGCGCCTTGAATGAGAATTGTGTATCCGCCGCGCTGTACTCTCGCCCATGCAGCATCTGTCGCATATGCGTGCGATACGACAAAAACCAGGCTGAACAGCGCATACATAGAAATTGCCCAAGGGCGGAATTGCTTCACCATCATTCTCCTTAGCAGTCGAGATGGGGATTTGTTGAAGAAAAATAAAGCCATGCAACGAGAACGTCTTGCACCGCTGGATTTGTCGGCCTATTGCGGAACGCGATGGGTCTCATTCAAACAATCATCGTCGTTTTTGGTGTGATTGCCATCGCTTATGCAGCAGCGCATTTCAAACTGCTGGATGAGCGGGTGGGTGATGGCCTATCTGATTTTGTCTTCGTGATTGCCGCGCCGTTGCTGCTGTTCAGGACAATGGTGACTGCTGATTTCCACGGCACAGCTCCCTGGTCGTTGTGGACCACCTATTTTATTGGTGTGATTGTCGCGTGGGCGGTATCGGATCTGGCGATCAAGCTGTTCTTTGGACGAGACAACCGCGCCGGCGTTGTGGCTGGCGTCTCTGGAGCATTTTCCAATCTCGTTTTTCTTGGCATGCCGCTCATGCTCGGGGTCTTCGGCCAGAATGGCTTTGCCATCCTGTCTTTGATCGTCGCCGTCCACATGCCTGTCATGATGGCCGCCTCGATCACGCTGCACGAATTGGCTATGAGAAGGGACGGCGTGTTCAAAGGTGAGAGTCATTGGGTCGCAGTGATCGGATCGTTCTTCAACAGCCTGCTGCGAAACCCGTTTGTGCTGGGCATCCTCGCCGGCTGGATATGGCGCCTGCTGGGTTTGCGAATGCCGGACGCAGCCGACGCGTTGATCGATACCTTGAGTGGGGTGGCAGGGCCCGTCGCGCTGTTCGCCATGGGCATGGGTCTGAAGAAGTTCGGTGTTTCTGGAAATATAGCAGCAGCGGTGCTCATGTCTGCTATCAAACTTGTCCTTATGCCTGCCGTGGTGCTTGGCGCCGCGTGGTTGATCGGTCTACCACCATTTACTGCGAAAATCGCAGTAGTTGCCGCCGCGCTTCCGGCTGGCGTCAATTCTTACTTGATTGCCACGCGCTTTGGCACGGGCCAGGCTCTCGCCTCCAATTCCATGGTGATGGCGACCGCTTTTTCGGCGTTGACACTGACGTTATGGGTTTCTGTCGCTACGCGGATATTTGGTTGACGGAACCCCGTTGCAGCTTTTGCCAAAAAGGAGCAGGGTAGTTATATCGCCTTGACCAAGGCAGACATTGCCATGCGCAGTGCAGGGTTTATCTTTCACGGAACTCACGAACAACAATAACCCTTCGAACACAGGGAGAAACATGATGTTGCAGAAATCCAGCCAGTTCATGAAGCAGGCAAACCTCATAGACGGTGAGTGGGTGGCGGCAGATTCGGGCAAGACAATCGACGTCATCAACCCTGCTACCGGCCTGAAGATCGGTACCGTCCCAAACTCGGGCAAGGCCGAGACACAACGTGCCATCAACGCCGCGGCAAAGGCCTTCAAGACATGGCGCAAGACATCCGTACTGGAACGCTCGAAACTGATGCGCAAGCTGCACGACGCCATTTTGGACAATCAAGATGCTCTCGCTGAATTGCTGACACTGGAACAGGGTAAATCCCTTGCGGAATCCAAAGGTGAGATCGGCATGTCCGCCGCTTATATCCTCTGGTATGCAGAGGAAGCTCGCCGCACCTATGGCGATGTTGTCCCTTCACCTTGGGCAGACCGGAGAATTCTGGTCACTAAAGAGCCCGTGGGGGTCATTGCAGCAATAACGCCCTGGAATTTCCCTTCCTCCATGCTCGCGCGCAAGATCGGCCCGGCGCTGGCGTCCGGTTGCACAGCGGTGGTGAAACCTGCGACGCAGACACCCTATTCAGGGCTGGTCTGGGGCTCTCTTTGCGAAGAGGTTGGCATTCCGAAGGGTGTCGTCAACATTTTGACGGGGTCGGCGACGGAAATTGGCGGAGAAATTACGAGCAATGAGCTTGTTCGCAAGATCACCTTCACCGGATCGACGGAAATCGGTAAGATACTGATCAAACAAGCTGCGGACACGGTCAAGAAAGTCTCCATGGAGCTTGGCGGCAACGCGCCGTTCATCGTTTTCGATGACGCTGATGTCGATCGGGCTGTAGACGGAGCGATCATCGCGAAGTTCCGCAATTCGGGTCAGACTTGCGTCTGCACCAACCGGTTTTTGGTACAGGCCGGCATCTATGACACATTCGTCGAGAAGTTTGCCGCCGCTACCCAGAAGCTTAAAATCGGAAATGGTCTGGAAGAAGGGACGCAGCAGGGGCCATTGATCGATGACAAGGCCGTCGCCAAGGTCGAGGAATTCATAGCAGATGCCACGCAGAAGGGCGGCAAGATTATCACAGGCGGAAAACGTCATGCGCTTGGTGGCAGTTTCTTCGAGCCCACCGTGATCGCGGACGCTACGCCGGAAATGCTCTTCACCAAGGAGGAAATCTTTGGGCCAGTGGCGCCGATCTACAAGTTTCAAAGTGAGCAGGAAGCAGTTGACCTTGCCAACGATACGCAATTCGGTCTCGCCAGTTACTTCTACACACAGGATCTTGGGCGGGTGTTCCGCGTCTCGGAAGGGCTGAAATACGGTCTGATTGGCGTCAATGAGGGCATGATAACCACGGTGGAAGCCCCATTTGGCGGCTTGAAGGAATCCGGCCTCGGCAAGGAAGGCGGACACCAGGGTATCGAAGATTATCTCGACACGAAATATGTCTGCGTTGGCGGCTTGGGGTTATAGAATAAATGAATACGGAAGTTTTCGGCCACACGCCGGACGGCGAGGCAGTTCACCGCATTACAATTTCGGGTGGTGGATTAACCGCCGACGTACTGACGTGGGGCGCAGTTATCCAAGACTTGCGCCTCAATGGGCATGAGCATCCGCTTGTCCTTGGGTATCGCGACTTTGCCGACTATCCCGCATACTCTCCCTACCTCGGTGCAACGATTGGCCGTTGTATCAACCGTATTCGTGACGGTGAGCTTGTGATCGACGGGAAGACTTACGAGCTCGAAAAAAACTTTCATGGCAGGCACAATATCCATGGCGGGAGCCGCGGTGCTGGCAAACGCATCTGGGATGTTGTCGCTATTGGTCCGGATTACGTCACATTGACGGTCCAGCTTGGTGACGGCGAGATGGGTTTTCCTGGAAATCTGGCAATCACGTGTACTTATATGCTGGAGCCCAAGGGAACTCTTGTGATCCGAATGGATGCGGTCACGGACAAGCCAACGATCTGCAATCTTGCGCATCACAGCTATTTCAATCTCGATGACGGAGGCGCAACCGAGGCGCTCGATCATCAGGTCAGGATTGATGCGCAAGCCTATCTTCCTGTGGATGGTGATCTTCTTCCCGACGGCCGTGTTATGCCGGTGGCCGGGACAGCACATGATTTCCGCGAGTATCGGGCCGTCCGGCGCGAAGTGGGCGGCAAGCAGGTCATTTATGACAATAATTTCTGTCTTGCCAGCCAGCGCCGCCCATTGTGCCTTGTCGCTTCGGTAAAAGGTGCCGATTCCGGCGTCGAGATGAATGTTTTCACAACCGAGCCTGGCGTGCAATTCTACGCGGCGAACACAYTAGGCGGAAAACCGCCCATCGGGCTGACCGGCAAGACCTACGATAACTATGCAGGCCTTTGCTTCGAAACGCAGACCTGGCCCGACTCCACTCACTTTCCGTATTTTCCTCAAGCGATTTTACGGCCTGACGAAGTCTACAGCCAGATGACCAAGTACAGTTTCAAGAAAATGAAATCCTAGGCTTTGAATGCCTTCTGCGCTTCATCCATGGGGGCGAGCGCGCCATGGAATTCGACCACGCGGGCAGCCACTTTGTGTGCGTTGACCGCTGCGACAAGTGGATCGAGACCCGCGAGGCGCGAAGCAATGTATCCGCCGTTGAAGCTGTCGCCAGCGCCCGTCGTGTCGACAGCGTTGGCGCGAACAGCCGGCACTTCAGTAGTTGTTCCGCCGGCAATAACCAGCGCCGGCGCCGTGCCATCTTTGACGACGATCTCGCGCACGCCATAACCAGTGATGCGTGTAGCGGTATCGGCAGGCGTTGTATCACCGAATAGGGCGTTCTCATCCGGAAATGTTGGTAACGCGATATCGGTGACGTGAAATGCGTTGCTCAAAACCTGCCGCGCGGTGTCGGCATTTTCCCACAGGCGAGGGCGGTAATTGGCATCGAAGACGACAAGCGAACCTTGACGGCGGGCATTACTAACGGCGTTGAGGACATTCTGGCGACTTTTGGGGCTCAAAATACCCATCGTGATACCGGAAAAGTAGATGACTCGCCGACCATCCAAGCTTTTCGCCAAGGCGTCAGGATCATCGGCCAGATGGCGCGCTGCGGCATCATTGCGCCAATAGGTAAATGAGCGCTCGCTACCGGTTAGCGTGATGGCATAGATTCCGGGGCGAGCGCCAACGATGGTCGGGCTATGGGCGGTATTGATAGCATTATCGCGGAGGAATCTGCGCTGTTTCACCGAGAAAGGATCGTCGCCGAAGGCGGTGACATAATCGACGGCAAAATCTGTATCGGTGAGGGCTCGAACATACCAGGTAGTGTTGAGGGTGTCTCCCGCAAAACCCATGCGCCACTGATCGCCATTGGCGCCGGACAATTCGATCATGCACTCGCCAATGGCTGCAAATCCGCTCATAAAATCCTCCGCTGCTCCGGTCGCAGCGACTGATATACAAG
>NZ_JBFUMG010000147.1:0-9339 GCF_054049495.1 Phyllobacterium sp. P5_D12
GGGGTGTCGTGCTTGGTTCGGCCCTGCTTGGTTCCGGAATTCCACTCGGCCATTTTTTACGCAGTATGGCAATCTGGATCGTCATTTTTCTCGCGATCGTTGCCGGCTATCAATACCGCTACGAGTTGCAGGATGTTGGCCACCGGATAACGGCAGGACTAATCCCTGGAAGCCCAATCTCCAATCGAGATGGTGACGGCACAATCACAGTGACGCTGGCTAAGGCGGATAGCGGTCATTTCGAGGTTCGCGGCGACGTAAATGGTGCTACGGTACCATTCATCATAGATACCGGCGCCTCATCGATCGTGCTCTCTGCGAAAGATGCTCGCCGCGCCGGGTTCAATCCGGACAAGCTCTCCTACAAAACGCCAATCATGACCGCCAATGGCATGGCAACTGCGGCTAACGTCACATTGGACAGCATCAGGATAGGTGCCATCGAACGGCGTAACATTCGTGCCATGGTGACTGCAGATGGGCAAATGGCAGGCAGCCTGCTCGGCATGAATTTCCTCAATACGCTCAGCGGCTTTTCCGTACGCGGCGACCGGCTGGTTCTGTCAGACTAGAGTTCAGGCTGCTTCCTCTGTCGACGCGGTCTCGATCGCCGCATACGCCAGCCGGATCACAGCACTGGTTGCACCTGTTTGATTTGCTTCCGTCGACAGTATTTGGCGCCAGCGCCGTGCCCCGGCCGCGCCATGGAACAGACCTACCAAGTGCCGGGTAATGTGCGACAATCGACCGCCGCGAGCGATATGGGCGTCCGCATAGTCGCACATGTGATCTATGATCGCGTCGATTGAAGGTACCGCGCCTTCGCTGCCGTATATGCTTCTATCGACGTCGAGCAACAGCATCGGGTTGTGGTAAATCGCGCGGCCAAGCATGACACCGTCAACATGATTCAAATGGTCAAGCGCTTCATCTAGCGTCTGAATGCCGCCATTGATCCCTATAAATTGACTCGGATTTTGCTGTTTCAGACGATAAACACGATCGTAGTCCAGCGGGGGAATATCGCGGTTTTCCTTAGGTGACAGCCCCTTTAACCAAGCCTTGCGGGCATGCACCCACAACGCATCTGCACYAGCATGGAAAACACCGCTCGCGAGTTCATCAAGGGCCGCTTCCGTATCCTGATCGTCGACACCGATGCGGCACTTGACCGTCACGGGAATTGCGACGGCCTGCTTCATCGCCTCGACGCTCGACGCAACGATGGGCGGCGTTTTCATCAGGCAAGCGCCGAATGTGCCGGATTGAACGCGGTCAGATGGACAGCCGACATTGAGATTGATTTCCTGGTAGCCCATGGCTTCGCCGATGCGTGCTGCTTCAGCCAGTTTGATGGGATCGGAGCCACCAAGTTGCAGCGCAACGGGATGTTCCGCTTCGGCAAATCCAAGAATGCGTTCGCGATTGCCGTGGATCGCAGCATCAGCAACAACCATCTCCGTATAGAGCAAGGCATAACGCGTGAATTGTCGGTGGAAGGTCCGACAATGCCGGTCCGTCCAATCGATCATGGGGGCCACGGCGAAACGGTTGCGCTTGTAGTTTCCGCTTGTATCGACTCGGTTAATCACTATGGGAACGTCCCTTGTCTGCTTGGAGTATGTAGTGTGCCAGCCGCTGCTCTCCAACATCTGGTCGTCCTCATAAAACGCAAAGCGGCGATTGTCCAATCTGCCAGCTGTTTTCGGATCTCGTTGTAAATTCGCAACAACGATTTCAGAACCCGCAGTTCGATTATGGTTAGGTTTTGCGCGTGTTAGCGAACGGGAATATGCATCGGTTGGGGACATGAGCTTGTGACTTATCTTTTTTACCGGAGATCGGAAATGAACATCAAAAGCTTCCTCCTCGGCTCGGCTGCTGCCCTCATAGCGGCATCAAGCGCCCGCGCTGCAGATGCGGTGGTCGTGGCAGAGCCAGAGCCTGTTGAATACGTAAGGGTATGTGACGCCTATGGCGCTGGCTTCTTTTACATTCCAGGAACTGAAACCTGCCTGAAGATCGGTGGTTATTTGCGTTACGATGCGGCCGCTGGTGACGATGTCTATACGGGTGGCCCTGTAGGCGGCGAGCACGACACCTGGAGCAAGAGCACTCGTGCCGAGATTCGATTTGATGCACGCTCCGAAACCGAACTCGGCACATTGCGCTCCTACATTGACGGTCGCTTCCAGTATACCGATGGCGAGGACGATGGTGCTACTCTTCATCAGGCCTACATTGAGCTCGGCGGCTTCCAGATCGGTGTCAATGACGCTATCTTCGGTTCATGGGTCGGCTATGCCGGTGATATCGTCAATGACGACGTGATCCAGTATGGTAGCGATAGTTTCTCCAGCAACGAGATCAGCTACACCTACAAAGCTGGCAACGGTTTCTCAGCTATCATTGCCGCCGAACAGGGCTCGACCGAAGGGGACTACGACTACACTATCGACGACTACATGCCCCACGTTCTTGCAGGCGCGAAATTCGAACAGGGCTGGGGAACGATCTCCGGTATTATTGGCTACGACTCGGTGCAAGAGGCCATTGGCGTCAAGGCGCGTTTGGATGTGAAATTCACGGATGCGATCTCAGCCTGGGTAATGGGCGCTTATCAATCCGATTATGACCCGGATTCATTCGTGACCAATACCAACAAAAACTGGTACGGCCTGTGGGAAGGCGACTGGGCAGCTTGGGGCGGTTTCGCCGCCAAGGTTTCAGACAAGGCGACGATCAACGGTCAGGCGGCTTATGAATCCGAAGGCACGTACGCTCTGGCTCTCAACGTGGCTTACGAACTTGTTCCAGGTTTCACGATCACGCCTGAAATCAACTACACCAAGTTCGACGGCGCCCGTAAAGATGAAGCCCTTCTTGAAGGCGGAAGCGATGACGCATTTGGCGGCATCGTTCGGTTCCAGCGCAATTTCTAAAAACGGAATAGCTGCAGAGATCCAGCGGCGTGCCTCTGGATCTCTGCTAAAACGTTGTCAAATCTGTTCCGAGATAGCGGCAAATGCTGCGGTTCTTTTCAGGATCGCAATGAACTCATTTCCAGCGACCGAAACGGCTCCGGAATTGTCGATCATAATCGCATCCGCCGGATCGCATGGATTGGGTGCAGCCCGCATCAGACGGCGCTGGATTTCAGCAGCGTCTTCGCGCCCGCGGGAAGCCAGCCTTTTTGCCAGAACGTCATGCGATGCGGTGATATGGACCACGACAAAATTGGCGTAGGCTGCACGTAGAGTGGGCAATACACCGCGCGAGACATTGGCGATCGCTATTGCGCCGCGCTCGATCTCGTCGTCAACAGATTTCGGCAAGCCGTAGTGCAGGCCATGCGCTTCCCAGAGATGTGCAAATTCTCCTGCCCGCTTAGCCACCAGGAACTGCTCTTCGCTCAGAGTGTCATGATCTTCCGTATCTATCGACGACGGACGAGTCACGACACGGCGAACGAAATGGTAGCCAGGCTGTTTGTTCAGTTCAGCGCGGGCAAAATCAATGATCGTGTCTTTCCCTGCCCCGCTCGGCCCGACAACCGCAACAAAGGCACCATTGCGGAGCGGTGCGGCTGCGGGATTGAGCGCGCGCTCTATCATTCCCGCCATCATACGACCCGGCGACCTTCCCGCCAGACGGTACGCACCACTGGAATGTGTTCGTCAACACGAACCCGCACGAGATCCGCGCGCTTACCGATTTGGATCACACCGCGATCCTCGAAACCTACTGCCTCTGCCGGGTTCTTGGTTACCAGACGCACGGCGTCCGGAAGCGTGATTCCGTCGACAGTTTCCCCAAGAAAAAAGGTCGATTGGATCAAACTGAACGGAATGTAGTCGGACGACAGAATATCAAGGTGGCCGTGTTCAACCAGTTCGCGTGCTGACACATTTCCTGAGTGCGAACCGCCGCGCACCACATTCGGCGCGCCCATCAGCACTGAGAGTCCGGCCTGCTTTGATGCAGCGGCAGCTTCGAGCGTCGTTGGAAACTCCGCCACATGAATACCCTGCTCCACCGCTTCTTCCACATGAGCGCGGGTCGCATCATCATGGCTGGCAAGGACAATTCCACGCTCACGGCAAAGATCGGCGATGGCCTTGCGCYGCGGTCCGGAATTGTTCGCTGATTCCGCCATTCGTTTCTCGCAGAACGCGTTGAATTCCTTGTCCGAAAGCTTGAGCTTACGTTGGTAGTAATAGGCATAGGTTTCCAGACTAACGAACTGCCGCTGTCCTGGTGCATGATCCATCAAAGAGGCCAGCCGGACACGGCTGTCATTGTCGAAGTGGGCAAAGCCTTCAAGGCAATCAGATGCCGATACTTCACAGCGCAAGTGGATATAATGATCGGCTCGCAACCGGCCCTGCTCCACACTATCTTCAATCGCATCGGCAAGCTTGCGGCTTTCATCCGCGGACATGTCCGCATCTTCATCGAGTCCGACCCGCAGGGCATCGAGAACCGTAGTGATACCCGATGCAGCGATTTGCGCATCATGCGCCAGAACCGCCGCGATCGGATTCCAACGCACCCGCGGACGTGGCATGTAGTGCCCCTCGAGGTGATCCGTATGCAGTTCGATCAGTCCCGGAATAAGGTAATCACCCTCAAAATCCTCGCCGCCAGCAACCGAGCCTTCCGAGATATCGGCGATCTTGCCATTTCTGACCACCACCGTCCCGGAAATGACGTCGTCATCAAGGACGATTTTCGCATTGTTCAAGATCAATTCGGCAGACATTTTATGCAGACTTTCTTCTGTTGGTTCCTGCAAGCGGATGCAGCGAGTGTATCTCAAAGGGGAAACCGGGCTCGGCTTCGGTAAAAAGCGCGAGATTATTTATCTCAACAGGCTCTTCCAAAACCGGTTCAAGGAATTCGCTCAAAATCCGTTCGATTTTAGGGCGCTCGCGCTCCGGTACTATATCGGTAAGCGTCATGTGGAAGCGAAAATCCTCAAAAACATAGGGATAACCCCATTGTTCAAGATTTCGCCGCTGCGACACTGTCATTCTGTCTGGATTGCGCCGTTTGATTTCCCCTTCAGTCGGAGGAGCACGGAAGCGGTCTAGCGCGACGACGACATCGTTCGCCAGTTGATTGAGACGCGCCACCGGCTCTTCCGGAACCAGTGCAAAAAATCCGTCAAGGTTGGCGATCTGTAGTTTCGGAATCTCAACTGGATCCATGGATGACGCAAAATGCATAAGAGCCGACAAAAGCTCTTTTTCCTCAAAGCCTTCGGCAAGACGGAATGGAGCTTTTAAAGTACCATGGAAGCCATAACGACGTGCCGATGCCGTCAAGAGCGTGAAATCCTCATGCGCCAGGTCGCGGATCTGCGGCGGCCTCACCGGTTGACCGGTAAAGGCATTTCGGCCAAGCCAGTTCGCAGCGACTTTCAGAAGCGGGTCACTTGATGGTGGCGTGAAATAGATCGCATAGCGCATATTGATTCCTCCGGAACACTCTCGCGTTACGCTCCAATTATGACAAGCCTTTGAATGCTGTCATATTAATCGTCCCTGCCTCTAGTGCTGTGGCTTGCCGATCAGCCGCGAACGCAGCGCATTGGAGATGCTGTCAAAGATAAACACAACCAACAGTATCAGGAGGACCATATAAGCAACATTTTCCCAATTCTTGTTGGTGCGCATCGCTTCCCAGAGCTTGAGACCAATACCACCAGCCCCTACAGCGCCGATAATAGTCGCGCCGCGAATGTTTGATTCCCATTGATAAAGCGTCTGGCTGATCATGACCGGCACCACTTGCGGCATGACACCATAGCGCTGGACCAGGACATGGTTTGCACCGGTCGATTGCACACCTTCGCGCGGCTTGTCATCGATGTTTTCAAGCCCCTCGGAGTAGATTTTGCCGAGTGTACCGGTCTCGGTCAAGAAGATCGCAGCACTACCCGCAAGCGGACCCGGTCCAAATGCACGGGTAAAGAACAAGGCCCAGATCAGCATGTCGACCGAGCGCAGAAAATCGAAGAAACGCTTGAACGATTGATTGACGAAGCGGCTTGATGTGATGTTGCGGGCAGCAAGGAATGCCAAGGGAAAGCTGACGACCGCACCTAAAATTGTTCCAAGGAACGCCATGATGATCGTCTGCAGGAGTTTGACCCAGACATCCCCGTGCTGCCATTCGCCATTGTTGAGGAAATTATCGACGGCTAGCGACAGGTTTGATCTTCCGGGCTCGATCTGGGGGCCGGTCGTGACGAGACTTATCACCTCGCCAACCGATTTTCCAAAAAAGGGTGATTGCGGATCAAAGATGAAATTTGCCCAGCCGAGAAAGCGTTTACGGATCTTGACGCGGTCAGCCTCGACGCGAACTTCTCCGGCAAAGCCCATATCCGCGACGACATCTTCATCATAGACGCTGATCCAGGATKGTATATTTCCCGAGACGACAGGCCTTTCGCCCGATAGCTCTACTCGCACGGATTCGCCATGGGCAGTCAGCGTTGCTTCAGTATCGCTAAAAGTCACTGCCCGGCTCGGTCCACGAATTTCGACGGTCACGGTTCGATCGCTGTTTTGCTTGACCCAATCAGGATTTGGGTCATTCCCCAATGGGGAAAATCGCGGATATTTCGGGGTGATCGTTTCGCCTTCGAGCCGAAATTCAGCCTGTACATCGTAGCTGACCCATTGGCTCAGATAAATCCCGACGCGCTCCCAATGGCCTTCCGATATGGCCTTGGGAATCTCGAAGAACCAGACTGCGTAGATACCGTAGAGGAATAGGCTGATCACCATCAGCAAAGGTGCGAAGCGCTTGAAAAAGGAGCGCTGAAAGACCTCAGGATAGCGCTCCTGGATTGATTCTGCCTGGCTTGCATCGATAAAGGTCATCTCATCCTCAATGCTTCAGAAGGAAGGCGTTTTCGCCGACCAGCCGGCGTCGCAGCCAGGCGGAAAACTGATCAACGGCAAAGATGGTGACGAACAGCAGCAACACCAGCGCCAAAGTCTTGGCACCGAAGCCGCGTGAGATTGAAAGCTTCAATTCTTCACCTATGCCGCCTCCGCCGACGGCGCCAATGATGGTCGAGGCGCGAACATTGATTTCGAGCCGCAACAGTGCATAGGACATGAAATTTGGTAGTACTTGCGGCATGGCAGCAAAACGGACGCGTTCCATCCAGCTGGCGCCTACAGATCGCATGCCCTCGTCCGAACGCATGTCGACGTTCTCGATAACCTCGTAGAACAGCTTCCCAAGCGCACCGATGCAATGCAGGCTAATCGCGATAATGGCCGCGATCGGTCCAATTGAAAGAATAGCCGAAAACAGCCCTGCGATGACAATCTCCGGAAAAGCCCGGAGAAATTCCATGAACCGTTTGACCGCGATACGCAGTGGATTGGATGGAGTAAGATTGCGCGCAGCAATGAAGCTGAGTGGGACCGCAAAAATAAACCCGATAATGGTCGATACCAACGCCACATTGAAGGTGATAATCATCAACTCAAAGTATTCGGGAATATAGAAATCGCCCCAGATATAGACCCGGYCAAGATCAAAATTAAACTCCTGGCCGCCTTTGTCGTTGGGGCTTGCGATATCGAACAGTGCCCGCCATACATCACTCCAGTCCTTGGGTATGAGCCAGCTGAGAAAATCGAAGAGGTGGGGAAGTCGATCGAAAAAATGCCCTGCATTGCTTTCGTCGGCGAAACGAACGGAACCTACGAACGCGATGAATAATACGACGAAGCCGAGGCCCGTATACATACGCCGGCGCGCGACGACCTTGCGCCACGACTCGGCTATGTCGTGCGAACTTTGCAGTTGCGGTTGAGGGTCGGCAAACGTCATGAGTTGATCCGCATGGAGCGMACAAGAAAAAGGGTGGCCGTTACCAGCCACCCCGTGATTGATCGCAAGCGTTAGCCGCCGATCGCGTTTTTACGGATGTCGATGACCGCGTTGTAGAATTCGGGCTTCACTGGCTGGTAGCCCTTGAAGTCACCGCCTTCTACAGCTTCGAAGCATTTCTTGTCGGTTGTTGGCAATTTCATGAAGAAATCGGCAAGCTTGGCGTGCCATTCGTCACCAATACCGTTGCGAACAACCAGCGGACCGTTCGGGATAAGAGGCGAACGCCATACTTCGACCAGCAGGCTGGGATCGACAGCGCCCTTGTCGACTTCCTTGCGGAACGTGCCGGAAGTGTAGCCATCCTTGAAATCGCCGAGGCCGGAAGAATCGTCTACCGCAACGTCGACCTTGCCGTCATAGGCAGCAAGAAGATTGTTCTCGTGCCCGCCATTGAACTGGGTCTTGGCGAAGAACTTGTCATTCGGCATGCCAGTGGTCTTGGGGATCTGGGTCAACGGAACGAGATAGCCGGAAGTTGAATCCGGATCGGCATAACCGAGGGTCTTGCCCTTGGCATCGGCAATCGTCTTGATGCCGGAATCCTTACGGGCGAGACCGATGGAATAATAACCGGTCGAACCGTCTGTCTGCTGCGTCGTGAGGATCGGTGTAACTGCCTTGGGATCCTTGATATAGACTGCGGCATAGCCGGAAGCGCCAAGTTCGGCAAAATCAAGTGTGCCGCCAAGCAGACCCTGGATCACACCGTCGTAGTCAGCAGCGGGAAACAGCGAAACCTTTTCAAAGCCAAAAGTCTCTTTGAGGTGGTCGGCAAGGCAACCGAAGTTCCGCAAACGGTCGGTTTCGTTCTCGCCGCCGAGGATGCCGATGCGGAATTCCTTGAGGTCTTCAGCGCGGGCCATTGTGCCGGTAAGCATCGCGCTGAGCGCGATTGCGCCTAGAAGGGCTTTTTTGAACAACATGGTTCTCTCCTGTCAAAACGTCCAATGAGTTTGTGATCGGTTTCGTATGGGCCCGTAACGTGGGCAAGACGATCTTTTTACGCTCAACGCGCGGCCAGAATGGCCTCCAACTCCGGGATTGGCTTCTGTGAACCGCGTACGATACTCGTCGATGTAATTGCTTCTGAAAACGCATCCTTGAGGCCGTCMGCGCCGTAAATGCGGCGGGCAGYCAGTTCAGTCAGATCATCCGGACCGCCGTCGAAAACGACTTTGCCACCCTGCATGCCGATGATCCGGCTGCAAAAATGCCGGGCGGTATCAAGCGTATGCAGATTGGTGATAACGGTCAGGCCTTCCTTCTCATTGATATCGCGCAGCGACTCCATGACGACCTGCGCATTACGTGGGTCGAGCGAAGCGATAGGCTCATCAGCAAGAATGACTTTCGGATTCTGCATCAACGCGCGAGCTATGGCGACACGCTGCTGCTGCCCTCCGGAGAGTGTGCCTG
>NZ_JBFUMG010000148.1:0-9288 GCF_054049495.1 Phyllobacterium sp. P5_D12
GACGAAGCCTTCGCCTTCACACAAACCTTCCGCATGGAGATCGTCACTGTAATCACGCGAACCTTGAAACTCCTCGAAGCTCATGGTCATCTCTTCAATCCCTCCAGCCGCAGTTGCCGCGTCATTTGAGGATTTGACCTGATTCGGCCGTCTGAAATCAACCCATAGTGGGTAGGGGAGGCTGATAACCACTATATTTTTGCAAGCGTCGGACGTTTTTGTGCGCGCGCGGCATCACTTTTGTCCAAACGACTTATGGCAACCGTCCGGCAAGTTGTAGCATTAGGATTGATGCAACTTGAGATAGGGAGTTCCTTTGTCACACATACGTTCTCAATGCAGCGTTGTATTATTCCCTCGGTCGATCGGGAGGACTCCCAAGTCCTGCCGGTGATCGGCCTGTACTGGGAGGAGATAGAGATCTACGAGCGCACAGCATCCCCCCGCCATGCGTTCGTCTCTCTCCTCCCTTTTTTCTCTATGAAGGCCATGCAAGGAAGCGAAATACGCCTTTCGGTGGATAGCCATATAGCTACACATACCGCAACCCGCAGCGGGTGTATTCTCGTCGCACTGACCGACTTTCGACCTTGATTGCACCCCGATTTAACGGTCAGCCTAGCTGGGAGGAGAAGAGACGCAAACGTTACGTCTTTTTCCTCCCCATTTTGCAGAAGCCCCAATGGCGGGTCTTGCGGATTTTTTCCTCAGCGCGCCCGCCTAGTGGTTTCTGCTCACGTTCAGAAAGATTGTTGCGATGTTCGCCAGATGGCCGTCGCCGCCTTCCCGGTACGCCTGACCGCCCGCTGCTGCTATCGCATCGAACAACCGGTTTCCTTCTTGCGCAGCTTTGGAGATTTCGTCGAAGAGCTGTTCGCTACTCTTTCCGTCGGTATATCTGTTGTTGACATAAGCAACCAGCAGCCGTCTCCGCCGCTCGATGTCATCGGTCATCGCGCCGTAAAAACCCCAAACAAACCACGTTTCTCCAGTTTGCATATCGGAATCGCTGATTTGATTGCGCTGCCAGTCGGGAAGCTTGGCTCGTTGTGCATCGGCTGTTCTGCTTGCCAACTCGTAGGCTTCACTGTCAGTTTTGTTGCTTCCGGATGTCATGGCAACCTCCAATAAGCCAATCGGCTGGTCCAATACATCATAGCAACATGCACAGGTTGACGACAACCTTGCCGCTCGAAGGCATCGATGATTAGTCATGGAGGTAGCGCGACAGTGGCAGAGGCGGATAACGCCGCCACTGTTCACTTGTCATTTCAAGAGAAAATGGTGCCCCCGGAGAGACTCGAACTCCCGACCCTCTGATTACAAATCAGATGCTCTACCAACTGAGCTACAAGGGCAGCGGCGTCCGCTTAGCACAAACCTTCTATCTGTAAAATGGAAAATGTCGTTTACGCCAAATAAATGCGTCTTCTGTTCGACAAGATCGCCTCACGAGCGCTGGCCATCTATCTGCATATCGAACTGGACGACGTTTGAGTAGATTGGCGTGCCAACATCCATGCCGTAGCGCGAGCGAAGTATCTTGCCTTCTACTTGAAAGGTAATCGAGTTTTTGCCGTGGTTCGCCAGGCTCGCCTGAAAGCTTGCAGGGCTGGTCTTGCCGCGCGCCGTCAGCATCCCGGCGATCTCGGCGGTATTCGGGCTGGTTTGGGTAACCTGGGTTGATTTGAACGTGATCGTCGGGAAATTGGCGGAGTCGAAAACCGCGTCGGAGCGCAGAAAATTCTCGATACGAGCTTGCCCGGTAGAAACACTTTCCGGATAGAGCGTGAAATTGATTGACGACTGGCCAATACTGGTCGGGTTGAGCTTGAAGACGCCTGAGAACTTCTTGAAGTCTCCCTTGATTCCGCCGCCGCCCACTTGCCCAACCGAGAAACCGATGCGGGAGGACGGCTGTATTTTGTAACTGCCGGCGACTTGGGAAAGTGTATCGGCCTTTGCGACGAGCGGGATGGAGGCAAGCGTAACAGCAATCGCGATCCGGGTGACCGTCGACAACAGTTGGGTAGTGGTCTTCATGATTTGACTTTCTGAGTTAGCTGCCGCTCCGGCGCCTTGCGGTGGGGATTGAGCATGCGCGTTAAGATTGCATCCCTCTTCCAGAAATGGTGGTGCAGCGCCGCAAGGATATGACCAACGGCCACTGCGGCGGAAAAATAGGCCAAATAAGCGTGAATAGCGGTCCAGAACGCTTCCGCACTGTCGGATATGCCCAAGGGAAGTGGCGGGATCACCACAAGGTTGAACATGAATGTTGGTATCTGCAGGGGCGAGCTTGAGGCTATGGCCCAGCCTGTCACCGGTATAATAAACAGGCTGAGATAGAGGATGACATGGGCTGCGTGGGCAGTTGCACGCTCCAACGGGCCCATAGTTGCGGGATCGCTTGGACGAGTGTTCGCGAATTTCCAGACAAGGCGGAGCGCTGAGAGACCAAGAACAAGAAAGCCGAAGGATTTGTGCCATTGATACAGGCTGAATTGCAGCGTGAAATCGCTTGTTCTTACCATCCAATAACCGAGCGGGATCTGACCGAGGAAAATCAGTGCGATGACCCAGTGGAAAAGGATCGATATAAGACCGAAAGACTCTTTGTTGTTGCGCAGCATATGTACACTCCGTGACGGGATTCGATTGTTGATCGATGGTCCCGATGCGAGGTGAACACTACTTGCTCAAAAAAAATTCGAACGTGTCTTTTATTTAATCTTTGCTGTTCAAGAAACGTTGCGCTGCATAAAGCGAAATGGCCGCTGCGTTCGATACATTCAGCGATTTGATCGCGCCGGGCATATCGAGCCGGGCGAGGTGGTTTACAGTTTCACGTGTTTTCTGCCGCAGGCCTTTGCCTTCGGCGCCGAGCACCAGGGCGATCCGGCCCTTGGACATCGTATTTTCCAGCTCTAACGGCCCTTCCGAATCAAGGCCGATGGTGATGAATCCGATTTCATGTAGCTCGGCGATGGCGTCAGCTAAATTTCGTACCTCGACATGGGGGATGAGTTCGAGGGCGCCAGACGCGGCTTTCGCCAGAACGCCAGATTCTTGCGGGCTGTGGCGAGCCGTCGTGATGATAGCACCGGCACCGAAGGCGACGGCCGAGCGCATGATAGCGCCGACATTGTGCGGATCGGTCACCTGATCGAGAATAAGCAGCAGCGGGCTCTCCTGCAGCGCTTTCAGCGATTGCGCCTTCAACGGTTGAGCTTCGATCATAACGCCCTGATGCACGGCCTCTGAGCCGGTCTCCTTGTCGATGGCGCGAGGCTCGACGATGTCAACGTCGAAGGGCAGGGCGTCGGTGTTGGTGATTTCCAGCCGGTCGAGGGCGTTTTTGGTAACGAGCATCCGCTTGATCTTGCGAGCCGGATTGTCCAGTGCTGCGCGTACCGTATGCAAGCCGTAGAGTCGTATCAGACCTTCCGGCGCTGGCGTGCCGCTGACGGGTGGCCGTGATGCGCGCTCCGCCTGCTGCGGTGCTCCCCCGGCCTTTTGATCGCGGAACTGGCGACGCAGCGTCGCGTAGTGTGAATCTTTTTGTGTATGGGTGGGTTTTTGATCGGCCATGGCGCGACATATAACCTTTCATTGCGCTGAACGATACATGCTTGTGGCGGAAAATTGCGCGTGCTGGTTGCTCCGCCGTCATATTTCTTTAGCCTATTTCCACAAGCCGTTCATTTTCTGCAGGGAAGTGTTGACACCATGGAGGCTAGTCGGCATAAGGCCCTCCGCAAGCAGCCGCCCGGTTATCTCCGGAAAGCTGTGTGCAGAGTGCCAAATGGCGCGGTTCCATCGGCAGTGACCGGAGGAGTGCCCGAGTGGTTAAAGGGGACGGACTGTAAATCCGTTAGCTTGGCTTACGTTGGTTCGAATCCAACCTCCTCCACCACTGCCGGAACCGACCGCCTGGCGCATAGTTCAAAGCCCGATTCGGTTTTGGAACGGTTATGCGCTATCTATGTGTTGCTGTATTCTGCCGCGTCCAAAAGATGCACGGATCAGCGAGATATGCGGGTATAGCTCAGTGGTAGAGCAGCAGCCTTCCAAGCTGAATATGCGGGTTCGATTCCCGCTACCCGCTCCAGATTTGCTGACGGACGGCGCGCTGTCTCGTCTGAACTACAAACATGGTGCCGGCCCTAGACCGGTTGTGATGACGAGAGAACGACAGTTATGGCTAAGAGCAAGTTTGAACGTAACAAGCCGCACGTCAACATTGGCACGATTGGTCACGTTGACCATGGCAAGACGTCGTTGACGGCAGCGATTACGAAGTATTTCGGTGAGTACAAGCCGTACGACCAGATTGACGCAGCGCCGGAAGAAAAGGCGCGCGGCATCACCATTTCGACGGCACACGTCGAATATGAGACGCCAGCCCGTCACTATGCGCACGTCGATTGCCCCGGCCACGCCGACTATGTGAAGAACATGATCACCGGCGCGGCACAGATGGATGGCGCGATCCTGGTCGTTTCGGCTGCCGACGGCCCGATGCCGCAGACCCGCGAGCACATCCTGCTKKCSCGTCAGGTYGGCGTTCCGGCGATCGTCGTGTTCCTGAACAAGGTCGACCAGGTTGACGATGCCGAGCTTCTCGAACTCGTTGAACTCGAAGTACGCGAGCTTCTGTCGAAGTATGATTTCCCGGGCGACGACATTCCGATCGTCAAGGGTTCGGCTTTGGCTGCACTCGAAGACAGCAACAAGGAAATCGGCGAAGACGCCGTACGTGCCTTGATGGCGGAAGTCGACAAGTACATTCCGACGCCAGAGCGTCCGATCAACCTGCCGTTCCTGATGCCGATCGAAGACGTTTTCTCGATCTCCGGCCGTGGTACGGTTGTAACGGGCCGCGTTGAACGCGGTATCGTCAAGGTTGGTGAAGAAGTCGAGATCATCGGCATCAAGCCGACGACGAAGACGACGGTGACCGGCGTCGAGATGTTCCGCAAGCTGCTYGACCAGGGCCAGGCCGGCGACAACATCGGTGCGCTGATCCGCGGCGTTGGCCGTGAAGACGTCGAGCGCGGCCAGATCCTTGCCAAGCCMGGTTCGGTCAAGCCGCACACCAAGTTCAAGGCAGAAGCCTATATCCTGACGAAGGACGAAGGTGGCCGTCACACGCCATTCTTCTCCAACTACCGTCCGCAGTTCTACTTCCGCACGACCGACGTGACGGGTGTTGTGACTTTGCCGGAAGGCACGGAAATGGTCATGCCCGGCGACAACATCGCAGTCGATGTGACGCTGATCGTGCCGATCGCCATGGAAGAGAAGCTGCGCTTCGCTATCCGTGAAGGTGGCCGCACCGTCGGTGCTGGCATCGTCTCGTCGATCATTGAGTAATTTAAGGTTTTATGCGGACGGCGCCTGTTACAAGGCGTCGCCGCTAAACAAGGAAAAGATGAAATGAACGGTCAAAACATCCGCATTCGCCTCAAGGCGTTTGATCATCGGATCCTTGACGATTCGACGCGGGAGATCGTGTCGACTGCCAAGCGTACCGGTGCCAATGTGCGCGGACCGATCCCGCTTCCTACGCGGATCGAGAAGTTCACGGTTAACCGCTCGCCGCATATCGACAAGAAAAGCCGCGAACAGTTCGAGATGCGCACTCATAAGCGTCTTCTCGATATCGTAGACCCAACGCCGCAGACAGTTGACGCGCTGATGAAGCTCGATCTTTCCGCTGGTGTTGATGTCGAGATCAAGCTGTAAGGCTTGAGGACGGAAGGACGAACCGATGCGTTCAGGTGTAATTGCACAGAAGCTGGGCATGACTCGCGTCTACAACGACGCAGGTGAGCATGTGCCGGTGACAGTACTCCGGATGGAGAATTGTCAGGTTGTGGCTCAGCGTACAGTCGAGAAGAATGGCTACACTGCCGTTCAGCTCGGTGTAGGTCTGGCCAAGGTAAAGAATACGACGAAGAGCTTGCGCGGTCATTTCGCGACGGCTTCAGTCGAGCCAAAGGCTAAAGTCGCGGAATTCCGCGTCTCTGTCGACAATCTTCTCGATGTCGGCGTTGAGATCACAGCCGAACATTACGTTGCCGGCCAGAAGGTCGATGTGACTGGTACTTCTATCGGTAAGGGTTTTGCCGGTTCCATGAAGCGCCACAACTTCGGCGGTCACCGCGCAACGCACGGTAACTCGGTCACCCACCGCGCTCACGGTTCTACCGGTCAGCGTCAGGATCCGGGCAAGGTGTTCAAGGGCAAGAAGATGGCCGGTCATATGGGTTCGACCCGTATCACCACACAGAACATCGAAGTCGTTTCGACGGACCTCGATCGTGGCCTTATTCTGGTTCGTGGTGCTGTTCCTGGTTCCAAGGGTGCATGGATACTGGTCCGCGATGCCGTCAAGGAAGCGCTGCCGGACAATGCTCCCAAGCCAGCTGGTCTCCGGGCGCTTGCAGTCGACGAGGCCGCAAACATTGAAGCAGCCGTGTCTGATGCAGAAGTCGCACAGGCAACCGAGGGAGCCGAATAATGGACCTTTCGATCACAACACTTGAAGGCAAAGAAGCCGGCAAGGTGAAACTCTCCGAGGAGATTTTCGGTCTTGAGCCGCGCGACGATATCCTTCAGCGCATGGTCCGTTACCAGCTTGCTCGCAAGCAGCAGGGCACGCACAAGGCAAAGGGCCGTTCGGAAATCGCACGGACCGGCGCCAAGATGTACAAGCAGAAGGGTACGGGCCGCGCCCGTCACCATTCGGCACGTGCTCCGCAGTTCCGCGGCGGTGGTAAGGCTCACGGTCCGGTTGTTCACAGCCACGATCATGACCTGCCGAAGAAGGTGCGCGCACTTGCACTTCGTCATGCCCTGTCCGCCAAGGTAAAGGCTTCCGACCTGATCATCGTCGATGATCTTCTGTCGACCGAAGCCAAGACCAAGGTACTTGTTTCGCAGTTCGCCAAGCTTGGCCTCGAAAATGCGCTTCTCATCGGCGGTGCCGAGATCGATGCGAATTTCCGCCGTGCCGCTTCGAACATCCCGAACATCGATGTTCTGCCAATTCAGGGCATCAATGTTTACGACATCCTGCGTCGTGGCAAGCTCGTGCTTTCCAAGGCAGCAGTTGAAGCTCTCGAGGAGCGTTTCAAATGACTGATCTTCGCCACTACGACGTGATCGTCAGCCCGGTCATTACCGAGAAGTCGACCCTGGTTTCCGAACATAACCAGGTCGTCTTCAACGTAGCCAAGAAGGCAACGAAGCCGGAAATCAAGGCCGCAGTCGAAGCGCTGTTTCGCGTGAAGGTTACTGCAGTCAATACAGCTGTGCGCAAAGGCAAGGTGAAGCGGTTCCGCGGCATCGTCGGGCGCCAGAGTGATGTCAAGAAAGCAGTCGTGACGCTTGCCGAAGGGCAGTCGATCGATGTTTCGACTGGTCTCTGAGGGGCCGTGGAGTAAAGACAATGGCACTCAAACATTATAATCCAACCACACCAAGCCAGCGTCAGCTGGTCATCGTGGACCGTTCGGAGCTTTACAAGGGCAAGCCTGTCAAGGCTCTGACCGAAGGTCTGTCGTCGAAGGGTGGTCGTAACAACACCGGTCGCATTACCGTGCGTTTCCAGGGTGGCGGGCACAAGCGCTCATACCGCTTCGTTGATTTCAAGCGTCGCAAGCACGACATCGCTGCCAAGGTCGAACGGCTTGAATACGATCCGAACCGGACCGCATTCATCGCGCTCATCCGCTACGAAGACGGTGAGCTGAGCTACATCCTGGCGCCGCAGCGTCTGGCCGTTGGCGATAGCGTTATTGCTGGCGCACAGACGGACGTGAAGCCAGGCAATGCGATGCCGCTGCAGGCAATGCCGGTCGGCACCATCATCCACAATGTGGAGATGAAGCCAGGCAAGGGCGGTCAGATCGCTCGCTCCGCCGGTACCTATGCGCAGCTCGTCGGCCGCGATCAGGGCATGGCAATCCTTCGCCTGAATTCAGGTGAACAGCGCCTCGTCCACGGTTCGTGCTTTGCGACGGTCGGTGCGGTATCGAACCCTGACCATGGCAACATCAACCTTGGTAAGGCAGGTCGCAGCCGTTGGCTTGGCCGGATGCCGCACAATCGTGGTGTTACCATGAACCCGGTCGATCACCCCCACGGTGGTGGTGAAGGCCGTACGTCAGGCGGACGTCATCCGGTTACTCCGTGGGGCAAACCCACGAAGGGCAAGAAGACGCGCTCCAATAAGTCGACGGACAAGTTCATCGCTCGTTCGCGTCATCAGCGCAAGAAGTAAGAGAGGTAGTCTGAAATGGCTCGTTCAGTTTGGAAAGGCCCGTTCATCGATGGCTATCTTCTCAAGAAGGCTGAGAAGGTACGTGAGGGCGGTCGCAGTGAAGTTATCAAGATCTGGAGCCGTCGCTCCACGATCCTGCCGCAGTTCGTCGGTCTGACCTTCGGCGTGTACAACGGTAACAAGCATGTTCCGGTTTCGGTCAACGAAGAGATGATCGGACACAAGTTTGGTGAATTCGCTCCGACGCGTACCTATTACGGGCACGGCGCGGACAAGAAAGCGAAGAGGAAATAACGATGGGCAAGGCTAAGGCTCCGCGCCAGCTTAAGGACAACGAGGCGAAAGCCGTTGCCCGCACGCTCCGCATCAGCCCTCAGAAGCTTAATCTGGTGGCTGCTCTTATCCGTGGCAAGAAGGTAAACGCCGCTCTTGCCGACCTGGAATTTTCGCGCAAGCGCATTGCAGGCACGGTGAAAAAGACTCTCGAATCGGCTATCGCCAACGCAGAAAACAACCATGACCTGGATGTTGATACACTGGTTGTTGCTGAAGCCTATGTAGGCAAGTCAGTCGTGATGAAGCGCTTCCATGTTCGTGGTCGCGGTCGTGCAAGCCGGATCGAGAAGCCATTCTCGCATCTGACGATCGTCGTTCGCGAAGCTGAGGAAAAAGGGGAGGCCGCATAATGGGCCAGAAGATTAATCCGATTGGCTTCCGCCTCGGCATCAACCGCACCTGGGACTCGCGTTGGTACGCGAACACCGGTGAATACGGCAAGCTGCTGCATGAAGACCTGAAGATCCGCAAGTATCTGATGGACGAACTGAAGCAGGCAGCCATCTCCAAGGTGGTGATCGAGCGTCCGCACAAGAAGTGCCGCGTCACGATCCATGCTGCACGTCCGGGTCTGATCATCGGCAAGAAGGGCGCCGATATCGAGAAGTTGCGCCGCAAGCTGTCAGAAATGACCAATGGCGACACAACGCTCAATATCGTTG